>CAZKYJ010000006.1:16997-22094 GCA_964556355.1 uncultured Verrucomicrobiales bacterium
GATTCCAGTACTTCGAGCTGAAGTCGATACCGCCCGGGGTGAGCGCCCCGATGGCCGGCATGAACACGTCATCGACGAGCGATTTGACGACTGTTCCGAAGGCGCCGCCGATGATGATGCCGACGGCCATGTCGATCATGTTGCCTTTGAAGGCGAACTCTTTGAACTCTCTGAGCATGGGATGGAGTGGTTGGTGTGGTGGGGACGGACTACCCTATTCACCCATTGCTCTAGCGGAAGCAGATTCTTTGCCCCGTCCAAGAAATGGTCACCGGGGCATGAGGCTGAACATGAGGTCGGCCTCGGAAACCACGACGTTGTTGACGAGGCAGCGGGCGCGCGCCTGGCCGATATTGCGGCGGATCTTCAGGATCTCCCCCTCGATGAAGAGAGTGTCTCCGGGGACGACCGGCTTGCGCCACTTGACGTTGTCCGCGCTCATGAAGTAGCCGATCTTTCCCTGGTTCTCCTCCTTACGCAGCATGAGGATGCTGCAGACCTGAGCCATGGCCTCGACCTGGAGGACGCCGGGCATGATTGGGTGGCCGGGGAAGTGGCCGACGAAGTAGGGCTCGTTGACGGTGACGCCTTTGACGCCGGTACACTTGTTCTCACCTTCAAATCCGACGATGCGGTCGACGAGGAGGAACGGGTAGCGGTGCGGGAGGATCTGCATGACCTCGTTGACATCGAGGACGGCCTCGCCGCTGGGGATCTTGACCGGCGGAACCATGAGGCGGAGCGACGAGTATTCCTTGTCCAGACGTTCGGCCATCTGCGTGTTCGGGCCGTGGCCCGGTTTCACCGCGATGACGTGTCCCATGATGCGCTTCCCGCCGAGCATGAGGTCGCCGACGATATCGAGGATCTTGTGGCGGGCGAACTCTTCGGTGAATCGCATGGGCTCTTTGCTGAGCACCGCCTCGTCGCGGACGACGATGGCGTTTTCCAGGCTCCCGCCCTTGATGAGCCCCTTTTCCAGGAGCGGCTGCACGTCCTCGTAGAAGACAAAGGTGCGTGCCGGGGCGATCTCGGCCTCGTAGATCTCCGGGGTGATCTTCGTGGAATAGTACTGGGTCATCCGCCCGTCCGGGCCCACCTGGGTGCACGAGATGCGGAAGTCCTTGTCCGGGACGATCGTGATGAGGCTGCCGGTTTTCGTTTCGATATGGATCGGCTCGCGGATCTCGAAGACGCTGCGCAGCTCGTCTTGGGCGACGATCCCGGCCTGTTTGATGCACTCGACGTAGGGCTTGGCACTGCCGTCGCCGATGGGAGGCTCGTTGGCGTCCATCTCGATGATGGCATTGTCCACACCCATGCCGGCGAGGGCAGAGATGACGTGCTCGACGGTGTGCACCTTGACGCTACCCTCGGCCAAAGTGGTGGCGCGCTCGACCTGGCGCACCTTGCTGACGTGGGCGTCGATGAATGGCTGGTCGGCCAGGTCGGTGCGGCGGAATTTGATCCCGTGGTTCGGCGGCGCCGGGCGCATGGTCAGCGTGACGGCACCCCCGGTGTGGAGCGAGGTCCCCTCGAGGGTCGAGGGCTTGGCGAGCGTCTGCTGGTAGTCGATGGTGGCCATGGGTCGGTCGGAAACCCTCCCCCATAGCGGGGGGCGGCGCGGCGGTCAAGGCGAAGCGATCCCCGGACGCCCCCCGGGGAGCTACCGCGGGTGGAGCTTGAGGTAGTTGGGATTCCAGAAGCCGTTGTCGTCCTCGGGTCCGAAGAAACCGATCTCTGCACGGGCGTTGTCGCCGCCGTAGACGTTGTTGGTATCGCCGTCGTTCCGCGACTCGGCGGTGACGTGCCCGTCCGCCCAGGCCACCAGGGCTTTGCCATTGGCGCGGAAGTGGACGCTGGGCTGGTAGCCGTAGCCGGCGCCCCCGCCGGTCTCGACGGCCTTGGGCGGGTGGGCGATGGGGTATTCTTGGATGCCCGATGCCCGCGCCAGCGCGGTGGTGGCGAACATGACGGTGTTGGACGGATGGCCGACGCGGGCGCTGAGGTTGCCGAGCGAGCGCAGCCGGAGGGTGCGCCCGTTGAACTGGATGCGGATGCGCGTGCTCATGCCCGGCTCGCTGCCGAGGTACTCGTCGTTGTAGCCGTAGCCACCCGCCCCGTCCTCGAAGGTTTCCTCCGACTCCTCGTTGTCCTGCGAGCGGTTGACGTAGTCCGCGAAGAGCGGGCAATGGACGGCGCTCTCCGATTCCAGGTAGGCGCCGAGGAAGCCGTCGGCCACTTTGAACGGCTGGTTCTTCCCGCCACGCCCGCCGTGCCAGCGGACGAGGTTCGACATGTCCCAAGTCGGGCAATACCTCCCGTTGTTGTCGGCGGCATAGGCGTTGTTGGCCACGGCGAGCTGCCGGAGGTTGTTGGACGAGACGGCGGCGCGGGCGCTGGTCTTCAGGCTGGAGTAGGCCGCAAATCCGACCGTCGCGAGGACCGCCATGATCGCGGAGGCGACGAGCAGTTCGAGGATGGTGAGCCCCCGCGGGCGCGCTGGTGTCCGCCGTTTCACGGAGTTGAGACTTGGAGGCTGAAGTAGTGCGATGGGCCACCGCCACCGGGGAGATCGACGAGCACCCCGCGTAGCGGACCGCTCCCGACCTCGGTGACGCCGGCGCCCGATCCCGGCACCGGGGCGAAGGCGCCCCCGCCCACGCCGGCGGCCAGCGCCGCCCACGCGTCGAGGTCGGTCGAACCCATCACCGCCACCGCGATATCGGTCTTGAGCAGTAGGCGGGAGAAGGCGAACTGCCGGACGCCCGACGGCGTCGCCGATTGCTGGAGCAGTCCGATGTCGGTCGGATCGACCGGGTTACCGCCGAGCGCGTACTCGACGAGGTTCGCCTGGCCGTCGTGGTCGGGGTCGGCATCGCCGGCGGCCAGCGCCGCGTTCCCGCGCTCGGCCGGGGTGAAGAAGCGCTCGAGCCAGCCGGCATAGGTCATCGTGTGGTTGAGCACGGCGACCCCGTCGATGTCGAAGCCCGCGGACTCGGCGGTCGGGTACGGATCGTAGATGGGGCGTCCGGCACTGTCTGTCGTGTTCCCGTCGCCCGTCACATCGACGACCCGGACGTGGGTGACGAAATCGAGCCCGAGCGCGCCGATGTCGAACGGCGTGCCGAACCCGAGCCGGTACTTTCCGGCGAGGCCGTCGAGGTTGGTCGGATCGATGGCGTCGGTTTGGAACGGACCGACCGGTGCCGGGGTGAGCGAGGCGGAAGGGAAGCGCAGGAAAGTGGTTCCGTCCTGGCTCACCTCCACGAATCCGAGCTCGAGAAATCCGTCGCTAAACCCGTTCTCGAACACCGCAAAATCGGCGCCCGATCCGTCGGCGATCGGCCGGTCGAAGCCCACGGTGATCGACCCGTTTCGGCCGAGCGAGGCCACGAGTGTCTCGTCGGTCCCCGCCGGTCCGCTGACGAGATCGTCCTCGGGGAGGTAAATCCAAGCGCCGTCGACGCCCTCGCCACGGGTGTAGGCGACGACCGAAGTCGACCACGCCAAGATCGACGGTTCGTCGAAGCCGACCGCGGTCGAGCCGGGCGTCCAGGCTGCTCCCGGATATGGGCCGGCGATCGCCGCGGTGGCGGCCAGCAGGGACGCGGCAGGGGCGGCCATTTTCATCGGCGGCGCCTCCCGAGGGCGAGCGCCCCGACGAACCCCGCGAGGCCGAGCACCGAAGGCTCGGGCACGGGGGCGATCTCCAGGTTGTCGAGCGCGAAGTACGTCGGCGTATTGATGAAGCCGCCCTGTGCGTTCACGTCCGACGAGGTGAAGGAAAACCGGATCTCGTCCGCCGTTCCGAGCGGGCTCAGGTCGACGGTTTGCCAGGAATCGATAATGGTGTCGTCCCCCGGGTCGGCGAATCGGTAGTCCGCGAGGAAGAACTCTGTGCTCCCCGTGGCCAGGCCGCCTGCGAAGCCCGAGATGATGACGGAATAGAAATCCGGATCCGTCCCCGCGACGCCGCCGAACTTCTTGGCAAACGCGTCCCCGTTCTCCATCGAGAGACCGGTATAGGTGGTGTTGGTGATCTCCAGCGAGACCGGTCTCGAGCCCGTCGGGAGCAGGATCGACGCGCCGTCCCCGAAGCCGAGAGCGTAGGTCGCCGACCCGCCCGCCCCCGCTCCGGGCAGCGCACTGTACTGGTTGCCGAACCCGGGGGTGGTCGTGTCCGACGTCGTCGAGTAGGCGAACCCACCCCAGAAATCGAAGCCTTGCCCGGCGGTGTAGGTATTGGCAAAAGTCGCCCCGCCCGAGGCGAACGAGCCGTCGAACGTCCCCAGCATCCCACCGCTGGCCTCCGCACCATTCTCGAAAAACCCCCCGCCGGGCCCCGCGTAGGGGCGGCTGGGCGAGAGGTCTTCGAACGTGATGGTGGCAGCGGGGGCGGCCGGGGAGACGGCGAGGGCGACGGTGGTGACGAGTGCTAGCGAGAGCGCTCCCGGTGCGGCGATGGCCGCAGGATTCTTCATCATGGATTGCGTGTTGGGTATCGTGGCGTGTGGGCCACGGCACCGCCGGCCGCCCGCGACGGGGCGGTTCGGCCAATCCCGGACCTCCACACTTATTTTGGTCGAATAAGTTCGGTTCACGGCCACCCGCACACGCGGGGCCGCGATTCGGAGACGTGGCCGGCACAAGTATTCGGACTCCTGGCTTCAGACCTCGCCCCCGCCTTCACACCTGTCCTGAGACAAGCATTGGCCTTGTGGGGACTCGTAACCAGATACCGCAGCGCCAACTGTCCCGGGTTCTCACCGGGTTCCATGTGCCGGACGCGTTATCGGGGACAGCCTACCAGCGGCCATCCCACCGGCAAGCGCGAATCCCCCCGAATCCCCAGGAATCGACAGCGTCAATAAAATGCCCGGTAGTTTATACTTGCGCCACTTCCGCGCACGACGGCGTTGCGTTCCCGGCGGGCTTCCCTAGACTCAGCCCACCCCAATTGTCCGTGCCCGCCCTCGACGAAATCCTGAACCCGCCCATCGACGTCGGCACGATCCCGCCCGCCGACCGGCTCCCGGGGGCCTTGCTCTACGCCTCGGCGGCGCGCATCGGGGGCTCGGGGCTGGACGTCACCTC
>CAZKYJ010000007.1:0-21966 GCA_964556355.1 uncultured Verrucomicrobiales bacterium
CGGTTGCCCGCCCGGATCTCCTAATTTTTACAATGCGGTGATTGCGATCAGCACGCCGTCACCTCCACTCGAGCTTCTCGGGTTCACCCAATCGCTCGAGCGTGCCGCCGGACGCCCGGAATCGCGCCCGACCAACGCGCCCCGCCCGATCGATATCGACCTCCTCCACGCGGGCCCGACCCCCATCGACACCCCCGGTCTCACCCTTCCCCACCCCCGGCTCCACCTCCGCCGGTTCGTCCTCCAGCCCCTCGCCGAGATCCATCCCGACCTCGTTCTTCCCGGATTCGACTCCAGCATCGCCGCCCTCCTCGCCAATTTGCAAAGCGGCGAGCCGCCCCTTACCCTCGTGCGCCCAGCCGATCAATGGTGACCTCCCTGCAGGCGTTCAAAAACAACGGTGGCCCGCGCCTGGCCGCCCTCACCGCCTACGATTACCCCACCGCACGGCTCCTCGACGAAGCCGGCATCGACCTGGTGCTCGTCGGCGACTCGCTCGGTATGGTTGTGTTAGGCTACGAGGACACCACCGAGGTGACCATGGCCGACATCTGCCACCACCTCGCCGCCGTCCGCCGCGGGGTGCTCCGCGCCCACCTCGCCGCCGACCTGCCCTTCGGCAGCTACCCGGACCCCGCCACCGCCCTCGACAACGCCCGCACCCTCATGGCCATCGGGGCGGACTCCGTGAAGCTCGAGGGCGGACGCTCCCAAACGGCGACCGTGGCCGCTCTGGTCGACGCGGGCATCCCCGTCATCGGCCACATCGGCATGCTTCCCCAACAGGTGCGCGCCGAGGGCGGCTACAGCAAGAAGGGGAAGACGCCGGAGACCGCCGCCAACCTCATCGACGACGCCCGCGCGCTGGAGGCGGCCGGGGCCATCGCCATCGTCCTCGAAAGCATGGTCGCCAAGGTCGCAGCCGAGATCACCCGCACCGTCGCCATCCCGACGATCGGGATCGGCGCCGGCCAGGAGACCGACGGCCAGATCCTCGTCGTCCACGACCTCATCGGTGCCTTCCCCTGGTTCCGCCCCTCTTTCGCCACCACCTACACCGACGTTGCCCAGGCCACGACCGACGCCGTAAAGAAGTGGATCGCCAACCTGTAGCGACACGGCTGAATTCTCACCGGAAGCAATTGATTCGCGCAGCGGGCGCCCCTCGGGCGTCCGCTGCGCTGCGCGAAACGATGGGCGATGGGGTCGTGGAGCCCTCCGTCAGGGCGCAGATTCGGTCACCTCAAGGCGAAGGTAGGCAACGGCCGCCGAGCCGGTGTAGACGACGATAAGCTGGCTGTCGGTCTCCGTGACAACCATGGTGTCCGTGGTCGACCATGTAATGAGATCGGTCGAGGCCGTGCCCGCGAACGTCGTGTTGGAGTCACCACCGGCGAGCGGGCCTTTGGTGACCGTCAGCTGGAGCTGGCCGGAACCGTTGATGGTACCGACAGGAAGCCCGCTCACATCGGCCACTGTCGGGTCGAGCCCGAGGGCGAACTCGAGGAGGTTCGAGATTCCGTCGAGATCGAAGTCGTTGGTGCGCGGCCCGATCCCCGGGAACATGGCGGCGAAGACCGCGTAGCCCTGCTGCGGGGCGGAGCCGTTGCTGGCGTCGGGTGTGGGTGGTGTCGCCAGCGCAAAGTCACCCGTGCCATCTGGCAGCCGCGAGAGCGACGGGGAGTCGACCGCGTTCGAGTCTGCGAGATCCGGCCCCGAATAATTGAGGGACGCGAATGTCGGGTCGCCGCCCGCATTTTCGTAGACGACAGCATCGATCAGCACGGCACCGGCGGGCGGGGAGTCAGCGGTCGTCCCCTCGAAATCCGTGCCGCTGGCACCTCGCCACAGAGCCACCGCTTCGTTGGGACCGTTCTGGAGCGAGTTCGGCGGGAAGAAGGCGGCGAAGAATCCGCTGGCGTTGGTCGCCATGCCCGAAAGGTCGGCGATGGCGGTCTCTCCGCCCCCGTTTCCGTTGTAGGCGACGATGACGAATCCATCCAGCGGCTGGCTCCCGACTCCCCCGTCGTAGACCTCAACGAACTCGGCATTGTCGGTCCCCTCCTGGTCGTAGTCGACCTCGTTGATCACGAGATCCACCGGGGCGTCGCCATCGTCATTGACCGTGAAGGTCACCGAGCCCGTTAGCAGGCCGGGTGAATCCGCCGTAATGGTGACCGAGATGTTCCCGTCACCCGCCTGATCATCGGGATACGAAATCGGGGTCGTCACCGTGTCCATCCCGTTGGCAATAATCACCGACGCCGCAACGGTGGCCTCCGTGGTGTCACTGCTCGTCAAAAAGATGGTGGTGTCCTCGGTGACGGATAGGGATAGCGAGATGGTAAGGGTGCCGTCGGCTCCACCCTCGGTGGCCGGATCGGGGACGGCGCTGAGCATGATCTCGTTGGGGATCGGACAGAACGGCGTGAAGCCGTCGGAGTTGAGATATCCGGGGGTGACGAAGCTGATCCCGAAGCTACCGGTGAGGTCGGGGTTGCGGGAGAGCGAGCCGCCGGATCCGTCGGTATAGGAAACTCCCACGACTTCCATCCCCGCCGGGTTCTGCACCGAAACGATATCGCCCGCGTCCGTGAGATCGAGGCCGAACGCCGGTTCGGACGAAGCCCGCTGGACGAGCGCACCGCCGAAAATCGCCTGGCGCCCCTCGTCGATCATCGCGCCGTTGCCGAAGACGACGATCGCACAGCCGTCCGGCAGGATCGTGTTGGCCGGGAAGACGTGCTGGGCACCCGTGAACCCGCGGAAGGCGGCGGATTCTTTGATCTGGAACCCGCTGAGATCGAAGTCCGCACCGGAGATATTGACGATCTCCACGAACTCATCTTCGCTGTTGGCGGTGCCATCACCGTTGGCATCGGTGGAATCAAACGAGCCGCCCGCGGCGTAAATCTCGTTGATGACGAGCTGGGCGGCAGCGTCGCCGTCGTCCGCTACAGTGATGGTCGTCGTGGCAGAGAAGAGGCCGACCGACTCTGCGGTAACCACTACGGCCTGGCTGCCATCCGCGAAGAGGTCGTCGATGGCTGTCACGGCAAAGGGCGCAGACTGCTCCTCGCCAGCGGGGATGGTGACGGAGACCGGAACGCTCAGCTCGGTCGGGTCGTCAACGGCAAAGGTAACGGTGGCGGCCGAGGAGATGTCGCCGCCTTCCCGCGCGACGATCAGCATGGTGGAGTTTCCCGCACCGCTCTCCGGGATGGTACCCATCGCCCCCGGTGCGAGGAACAATGCGAGTTCGGCCTCGATCACGTTGCGCGCGCCCGGGGTCGGCTCGTCGAGCACCGACCATTCGGTGGCGTCGCGAAGGGCACCACCGTCATTGGTGCGCCCGATCGAATTGAAGTCCTTGTTGTCGTTGGCGTCTTCATCGATGACCCCCCCGGCGACCAAGAGGACGAGGAGCCCGGAGTCGGTATCCGGACCCGTTTCGGTGATGATGGCATCGACGAGGTTGCTCGTGGTCACGGGCGTTCCATTGGGAAACTGGGAAGCATCACTATCCTCGTAGAGCGCAACGGCATCCTCGCCATTTTGCAACCCATTGCTGGGAATCTCAATATCGATCCCCGGGACGTCGGTGTTGCCGATGAGGAAGAAGCCGTCCGCGTTCGTCGACATTCCCGTGAGATCGAAGGCGGAGTAAGACTGGTCGTTGCTCCCGTTGTAAAAGACGACCACATAGCCGTCCAGCGAAGTATTCCCCGCCCCGCCATCGTAGAGTTCGACAAACTCCAATCGGTCGGTTCCGGCGGTATCGGGATCGACCTCGTTCAGGTAAACTTGTCCGTGCGATAGGCCAGATGCCAGGACGAACAGTGGAAATGCGAGGAGGCTCTTGCCCGCAAGAATGCGGCCATGAGGGGAGATAACGTTAGTGAGTCTCATTGGGTAGTAGGAAGGGAATAGCGAAATGAGGGTGTTCGGAGGCCCATCGCTTGTCACGGCCACCGCTCGGAATTACTAGCATTTCTGCTGCCAGCTTTCAGTGAGAAACATGAGGCAATCTCGTCACGTGACGAAATATTGCCTTTACTATAGCGACTGAAATCTTAGCGGTCGCGAGGGGCAACCAAACTGCTGATTTGGTCGTCAAGCTCCGCGGCCAACTGGGCGGTCGGAGGCTGATCGGCGGTCGCAGTCACGTCCACCCGGGCGACCAGTTGCCCCCTCCCGGAGACGTCGAGAGCTTCGAGGACGGAACGATGCAAGGCGTCGGAATCCGGCACGGGCTCAGGCGACAAAACGATGGCGATGCTGCGATCGGTATAGCCACCTGTTTTGGCAGCGGCGACGCTGAGGAGCATGGTAAGGGCGGATGAGTTCTCGACGAGCGTGTCGTCCCCGGCGGCGTAGGGCGCCGCCACCAGGACAACCTCCCGCGGGCGCCGCCCACCCCGCTGGTAGGCGATGAGGTTGTCGGCGTTGCCGGTCCCCAAGCGGACGACGGCGTAACCGAGATTCCGCGGCCCGAGGGTCGATTCGAGGTAGTTGAAAGTGCGGCTGAGGGCATCGACATCGCCGACGGGACGGGCGCCCAGCACCTCGGTGAAAATGTGCTGGTAGCGGTCGATACCGTCTGCGGTGATCTCTTTTCTGAGGATCCCGCTCATGGCGGCGGTCGGCTCGACGACGTCCGCGCCTTTATGGAAATAGAGCCACATGGCGACGGCGCCAAGGACGATCAGGCCGAGCGGGAGCCCGGCGATGAGGATGGGGAAGAGTCGGGGACGGGACACGGGATGTCAGGGTTCGGGTTGCAGGCACGAAAGGATGGCCCCGGCGGCACGGTGGCCGGAATGGCCCTCGCCCAGCGTGGCGACGACAGCGGCGAGCTCATCGCCCAGGTGCGTTCGGGCGGGTTCGGATTCGATGAGCGGCGCGAGGGCGGCGGCGATATTCTCGGCGGTGGCATCCTGCTGGAGGAGCTCGCGGACGACCTGGCGCCCGGCGAGGACATTGACGATGCCGAGGAAAGGGACGCGGATGACGGCACGCCCGACCAGGTAGGTCGGCCAGGCCACTTTGTAGACGAGGACGTAGGGCAGGCCGAGCGCGGCGGCTTCGAGGGTGGCCGTTCCGGAAGCGACCGCGCCGACGGTCGCGCGCGCCATGAGCTGGCGTGACTGGCCGACCTCCAGCCGCCAGTCGGTCTCGGCCCAGCCCTCGGCGGCGGCGAGTTCGCGCATGCGTGCCGCCAGGCGCTCGGAGGCGGCGGAAGCGACCACTTCGACCCCGGGGAAGCGGTCGCGAAGGAGGCGGGCCGCACCGAGCATGGGGACGAGGTGCTTGGCGACCTCGCGCTCGCGGCTCCCCGGGAAAAGTCCGACGGTCAGCGGGTCGCGTTCGGCGGTGGCGGGAGCCCGGGCGGCGAGTTCTCCGACGAGCGGATGCCCGACGAACTCGGTGGGCAAACCCGACCGTTCGTAGAGTTCTTTCTCGAAGGGGAAGATGCAAAGCATGAGATCGAGGACGGCCGCCATCTTCGGGATGCGTCCCCGGTTCCAGGCCCAGACCTGCGGGCTGATGTAGTAGATCCGCCGGGCGGTTGATCCGGCGCGGCGGAGCGCTTTGGCCAGGCGGAGGTTGAAGCCGGGATAGTCGATAAAGACGACCGCGTCCGGCTGGAGCAGAGCGATCTCGGCGAGGGCGGCGTCGAACTTCCTCCGGAAGTAGCCGTAGTTGCGCAAGACTTCGACGAGGCCGACGACGCCCGCCTCCTCGACCCAGTCTTCGGTGCCTCCACCCGATTCGGCCCGCATCTCCGGCCCGCCCAGACCGGCGAAGGCCGCCGTGGGCGCGAGGGCTTTGATCTCGCGCATGAGGGCGGCGCCGTGGGCGTCCCCACTGCGCTCGCCCGATACGAGGTAGACGAGCGGGGCGCTCACGGCTCGGTGCCGGCTTCGATGAGCCGGGTGATCTCGAGGGCCAGCTCGAGGGCGGCGGTGCCCTCGTTTCCGCCGACTTTCGGCTGGTGGCCGCGGGCGGCGCATTCGACGAACGCTTCGAGCTCCAGCTTGAGCGGCTCGTCCCGTTCGATATTCACGTCCTCGCGGGCGATGGTCAGCCCGTCCTTCCGGTAGAGGTGCCCCGACTGGTCCTGGTAATCGAGCGAGAGGTAGGCATCCTCCTGGAAGACGCGGATCTTGCGCAGCTTCTCCGGGCTGATCCGGCTGGCGGTGATGTTGGCCACGCAGCCCCCCTTGAAGCGGATGCGCGCGTTGGCGATATCTTCGCGACTGGTGAGGACGGCCACGCCGACGGCATCGATGCTGGCGACCTCGTCGCGCACGAGGTGGAGGATGATCTCGAGATCGTGGATCATGACGTCGAGCACCACGCCGATGTCCATGCTCCGGTTGGGGAACGGCGAGAGCCGGTGGGACTCGATGAAGCGGGGGTGGTTGAGCCGTTCCTCGAGCTGGCGCATCACGGGATTGAAGCGCTCGATGTGCCCGACCTGGAGGATGGCACCCGCTGCCTTTGCCTGCTCCACGAGCTGGCGCGCGCCCCCTGGTGAATCGGCGATCGGCTTCTCTACGAGGACGTGTTTGCCACGCTCCAAGAGGATTCCCGCCACCCCGACGTGCGCTTCGGTGGGAACGGACACGGTGGCGGCATCCACGAGGTCCGCCAGCTCTTCGACGCTGGTGGCGACGGAGGCGCCGTAGCGGTCGGCCACCTCGCGGGCGCGGTCGGGATCGGCGTCGTAGACCGAGGCGAGGGTGGCGCCGTGGAGCTCGGAGTAGATGCGGGCGTGGTTGATGCCGATGGCACCGACACCGACGACGCCCGTTTTGATGGGTGGGTGGGACATAGCTAGGAAGGTGGGGACTCGGCCATGGCGTAGAGGAAAACCCGGCGCTCGCGGCAGGTCTCCGCGATGGCGTCCTTGCCGAGAAGAAGCGTGCACCCGGCCTCGACGACGACGCCATCGACCCCGGCCTCGGCGGCGGCGACGATGGTCTCGGGACCGACGACCGGCACGTCGAAACGGAAATCTTGGTCGGGTTTCGACACTTTGACCACGGTCGCGCCCCCCTTGCCGTGGGCTCCCCCACGCCTGATGGCTTCGTTCGTTCCCTCGAACGCCTCGACGGCGAGGACGGTGCCGCGTTTCACCACGACGGTCTGGCCGATATCGAGACGGCTGACCTCTTTGGCGATGCGGAAGCCGAATTCGGCGTCGCGCATCCGCTTCGCATCGGGGGCGGGACCGAAGACCGGCCCGGCCTGCGGGAGGTGGTCGTCGAGGAACGTGGTGGCCGGGATGAGGGTGATCCCCTCATTGGCGAGCTCGTCGCCGATGGCCCCGAAGATACTTTCGGCATTGCGCTCCTTGAGCTTGCCGAGCAGGACGAGCGTCCGCATGTCCGGGCGGAGGTCGAAGAGGTTCTTCGGGGCGATCTGCCCGACCATGACGGCATCGGTCACCCCGTGGCGCTGGAAAAACTTGATCATCTTGGACAGCTGCCCAACGCGCATCCAGTCGAGCGCATCGACCTCCGCCTCCAGCTCCGGGTCGGTCTCGTCCACGAATGCGGCGGCCACGAGGGCGCGCACCCCGGCGCGGCGCGCGGCACCGGCGAAGGTCTTGGGATAAATCCCGTTGCCCGCGATGATTCCAACTGACTCGTACTTGCTCAATCGACGTAAGCTTTTGTGGTGTCCGCCCGAGGCGGACACGCAACCAAGAGCATCGCACGACTATGGCAAACCCCGAATTCGATACCGTCATCCACTGGTTCCGGCGGGACCTGCGCCTCACGGACAACACCGCGCTCCACCAGGCGCGCCAGTGCGCCCGCCAGGTCGTCCCCGTCTACGTGACGAGCGGCTGGACGAAGGAACACCGCTGGACCGGTCCGAACCGTCAGGCCTTCCTCTGTGGCTGCCTCGAATCGTTGGAGAAAAACATCCGCGAGGCGAATGGGCGGCTGATCTTCCGGCGGGGGCGGGCGGACGAGGCGCTGGCGAAGCTCATCGACGACTGTGGTGCCGGGGCGATCTTCCTCAACCGGGATCCCGATCCCTACGGTATCGCCATGGAGGCTTCGTTACGCGAACTCTGCGCCGAAAAGGGCATCGCGTTCCGTAGCTTCAAGGACGTCGTGCTCCACGAAAAAGACGAGGTGCTCACCCAATCGGGCACGCCCTACCGCGTCTTCACCCCCTACGGGAACAATTGGAAAAACCGGCGGGCCCCGGAGCCGGTGCCCCGCGTGCGAGACTTGTCCCCGGCCAGCAAGGTGTCCTCCGACGACCGCCCGACGCTCGACACGTGGAAGCTCCCCTCCCCCGCCGCAGGCGTCGTGGATCCCGGCGAACGCGCCGCCCGCCAGCGGCTGGCCACGGCGTTGCGCTGGCGCATTCCCGACTACGACAAGACCCGGGACACGCCGGGCGACGACACCACCTCACGCCTCAGCCAAGACCTGCGATTCGGCCTCGTGTCCGTCCGCGAGATCGTGGCGAAAACCAGAGACCTCGGGGGCGGAAAGGGCGCGGGCACCTTCCTGAACGAGATCGCCTGGCGCGATTTCTACATGGCCATCCTCGGGCACTTCCCCGACGTGCTAGAGCACGAGTTCAACGAGGACTGGCGCGGCCTGCCGTGGGAGGACGACGACGGGCCGTTCGAGCGTTGGGCGGCAGGCCAGACCGGCTTCCCCATCGTCGATGCCGGGATGCGCCAGCTGGCCGAGACCGGGTTCATGCACAACCGAGTGCGCATGATCGTCTCCATGTTCCTCACCAAAGACCTGCACCAGCACTGGATGCGCGGCGAGGCGCATTTCATGCAAATGCTCGTCGATGGCGAGATCGCCTCCAACAACGGCGGCTGGCAGTGGTCGGCCGGCACCGGCGCCGATGCCGCCCCCTACTTCCGCATCCAGAACCCGTGGACGCAGGGCGAGCGCTACGACCGCGGCGGCGACTACATCAAAAAATGGGTGCCAGAACTGGGGGACGTGGCCGCGAAAAAACTCCACGCGCCCCCGGCGTCCGGGGCTTTGGCCAAGGGATACCCCGCACCCATGGTCGATCACAAGACCGAGCGCGAGCGTACCCTCGCCATCTTTAAGCGGCACCGGGGCCGGTAACGCACGGGCGTCAGGAACCGGAAGGAGGGTGCGCGCTAGCGTGCCCGCCGGTTCCACGCCACACAGTCTGCGTAACGCGCCCCCGTGCCGCCGAAGAGATCGAGCGCGCTCCCGATGGTGAGATCGACCGCACCGCCACTCAAGGCTTCGACCTCGCGGAGGTCGTCCGTCGAGCGCGCGCCGCCGGCATAGGTCACGGGCATCCCCGACCAGCCACCGAGCAATGCCACCAAATCTGCATCGATGCCGCCACACCGCCCCTCGACGTCGGCGGCGTGGACGAGGAGTTCGTCGCAGCACCCGAGGAGCCGGTCGAGGTTCTCCCCCGTGATGGCAAAATCTGTGAGGGTCTGCCAACGGTCTTTGGCCACCCGCCAGCCGTCCGCCGTCCGGCGGCAGCTCAGGTCGACGACCACCCGAGCGCTCCCGACCGCCCCCCCTAGCGCGGCCAACCGATCGAAGGAAAACGTGGCCCCCTCGAAGAGCCACGATGTCACGATGACATGGCTCGCCCCGGCCTCCAGGTATCCGGGTGCGTTCTCCGCCGTGATGCCTCCGCCGATCTGGAGCCCTCCCGGGTAGGCCGACAGCGACTCCCGCGCGGCCGCCTCGTTACCGGGTCCCAGCATGATCACGTGGCCACCCCTCAAATCGTCGGCACGGTAGCGATCGGCAAAGTAGGACGCGGGCCGATCGCTTACAAAGTTTTCGACCGTTGCCGCGGTGTCCCCGTCGCGCAGCGTCCCGCCCACGATCTGTTTGACCCGCCCGTCATGGAGGTCGATGCACGGTCGGAACCGCGTCACTCGTCGCCCATTTCGGTGATCATGATGTTCCGGTACCAGACCGGATCGCTGTGGTCTTGGAGCAAGATCTTTCCTTTCGGGTTCTGGCCGAACCCCTCGGCGCCCTTGAACTTGCTGGCCGCTTTCGCCTCGGCGTACTCCGGGGTCGAGGTGTCGAAGGCGAGAACCTTGACGCCATTGAGCCAGTGTTCGAAGGTCGTCCCTTTCGCCACGATCTTCGACTTGTTCCACTCCCCGACCGGCATGAGCGGCTTGTCTTCCGCCGGGGCAAAGATCGCGTAGAACGAGGCGGCCTGGCGCTTGGGATCCTTGGCGTCGCTGTGCTTGTCGTCATCGATGACCTGGTACTCCATCCCGAGGGTCCTGCCACCGAACTGGGCCACGCGGTACTTCACACCGCTGTTCGATCCCTCCGCGATCTTCCATTCAAACTCCAGAACGAAGTCCCCGTACTCTTTCTCGCTCAGGAGATCTCCCCCCCTGTCGGCGCGATGCAGGACGCCGCCTTCTTCGATCACCCAGCCTTTTCCCGCTTCCGCCGGCTTTCCCCCAGACAGCCATCCAGACAGCGATTTCCCGTCAAAAAGTGGAACCGGATCGGCTCCCCAGGCAGCGGTGGCAAGGGCGATAAACCCGATGAATGAGGAGAAGAGGGCGGAAGTTTTCATCATCCGCCCATTCTAGCGACGCCCACTCCAGTCCGCAACACCCCATCCCCCTCCCCCCGACCAGACTCCTAAACCGATCACCGATCCCATGAATTATGAATTTCATATTGACTATAAATATATACATACTATAATTTTTGAAAATGAATGCATCCCTCAGAGTAGCGGTGAATGTGGGCGGCAGTGTGCTTTCGCTGGCATTACTCACCCAGTGCGGATCGATCCACCAAGAATTCGGGAGCGAATCATTCGAACTTTACGGCCCCCGCTACGAGCCGGCCTTCGAACTGGCATGGCAGGAGGCATGGGAGCCCACGTGGGTGGTGGATGTCCCCGGTGAGCCCTTTTTCCAGCCTGCCGCACCCCCGGCGCCGGTGCTCGCCCCGCCTTCCCATGGCGAAACTATGCTCGCGGAAGCGGCTCCGCCGGACGGCTCTGTCGCTGCGCCCGCCGCCGAACCCGCGATCGACTACCGGCCGCCCGCGGCGACCCGCGACGATGTCCTCAACTTGGCCGCCATGATCGTCGCCCGGTCGGAGGGGCAGGCCAGCGCCTCGTTGGCGCTCAAGAAAGAGATCGATCAGGTGTTCGAGCGATTCGAGGAGCGCCATCGCTAGGCCATGGATCAAGGCAACGGCAGGTCGCCTAGAAAAAACGAAGTGCATTTGACAGTACAGTATTTATACTGGGGTGAAGTTTGGACGCAATGAATCAAGTCTCACCCCTCACCTTTGGATGTGCCGGTGTGCTTTTGGCCCTGGTCTCCTGCGGTCACACCGGTCAAGATTTCGCCGAGCTGCCGGACACTCCCGCCGTTGAGAGACCCCGCGACGAGGTCTCGGAGCTCGCGGCCAGGATTGTCGCTGCCTCGGAAGCCCGGGCGCTCGGCGGTTCCGACCGATCGATGTCCGGCATGAGCACCAGCTTTGCGGAGAGTGAGGACGAGCCGCTCGGGGTGGTCACCACCACCACCGAGGTGGCCAATTTGCCGGCTGCCCGCCCGGAAGACGACCAGCCGCCCATGCTCTTGGACGCGCCGAGCGATCTCGCGAGCTTCGGCGCCGATCGCCCCGCAGAAGCTCCTCAACCGGCACCGGCAATCGACGTATCGGCCGCCCCGTCTGGTGCCCCAGCACCAAACCGCCCGCTCCCCCTGGTGAGATCGACCATCGGAATCGCGAGGAGCACGGTATCGAAACCGACGATTTCGGTGTCGGAGGCCGGGACGCCGACCCGATCCAAGATCGACGACGTTCGCACGGCCCCGGGTGGCTCCAAGAGTTCGCTGCCACCTGGTATCCGGGTGACGCCGCTCCGCCCGCCGGTGTCCGTCCCGCGGAACGAGCCGTTTTCCGACATCGTGGTGGGTCTCGATCCCGAAGGCCACGCGGTCAAGGCGTTCAGCGCGCAGCCGATCATCGAAGATCCCAACACGGTGGGATTCGGGGCACCGGTCTCGGGTCAAGCCGGACGGGAATAGCCGCCCCCGCCGGTCTAGTATTTCGCCGTCCAAGCCTCGGTCGCATAGCGGGTCGCCACCAGTTCGGTGGCGCGGTCACCCACCTCCGCCGGCGCGCGGTCGAAAGGGACGATCTTGGTCGCGATCCGCTCGGCGAAGCGGTCGAATACCGTTTCCGGAACCCGCGCACCCCCGTGGAGCTGGATGGAGCCCTGGTGGAGAAGGCCCCGCGCGGTGCGCTTTTGCGCGCCGCCAACAATTTTCCTTCCATCGTAGAGGATGTCGGACCGGACCGGATTCTCGAAGCACGCGCCGCCTCCGGTCCGACGGCTCTGGCCGCCGTCGAGCGTGGCACCGATTCCCACGGACGCCAGCGCATCCGCCAGAGCTCCATGAATCCAAGCGTAGCTCGCCTCCGAGCCCCGGCACCAATCACCTCCGGCCGACCACGGAAGTACCAACGCAAACGTCGAATCGCAGGAGTGATCGACCAGCCCCCCACCGGTGAGCCTCCTCACCACCTCGGTGGCACCCCTGCCGAAGGCCACCGCATCCGCACGCTTCGAGAAATACCCCAAGGACACTGTCGGACTCTCCCACCCGTAGCACCGAAGAATCGGGAAGTCAGCCCACGACAAAAGCGCCTCGTCCATCGCCATATTCCAAGCACCCGAATGTCCGCCCCCGTCGTGCCAGACGGCAAGTTGGCCCAAGCAGAATCGCGTGGTCCGATCACTCACCGATCCCCACCGGCTGCCCGCGTGAAATTGTTATTGTAATTATTGAAATTATATGAGAGGGTTGTTGGAGTTCGTGAAGCGTCCGGAGACGGGCGTTGATCGAGCCCTTGTTAATGTGTTGAGGGGAACGGGGGTGGTACCTGTTCCGGGTGGGGGGAAGCGATTCTTTCCGACCGAGGGTACCACCCCTACCTTTCACCGTCTAGTAGTAGGCGCCGGGCCGGTTCTTGGGCTGGACACCCGGCTGCCCTTGGGAAGCGGGTGCGCGGTAGGGTACGTCCGGGTTTTCATCCTTCTTGAAAACGTCATCGAAGAATTCACGAACAGCGCCGCCCGCTTTCACGACGCCGGTTTTGGTGACGCTCCAGCCTTCGGCGACCGTCTCACCGATCCCTGTCCCCTCGACTTCCTGACGCCCGCCCTGGCGGCCACCGCCCACCAGAAAACTACTGTCGTTGGGCACCCCGCCTGGAAACCATTGCTGCCGGAGAACCGTCCCGCTGTTACCTTGGATGAGCACCTCTCCCACCACCAGACCACGCTGGTCGTTGAGCCGTACGATCCAGATCGGACCCGTTGCCGGATCACTGGCGCGAGCCTCGTAGTCGAGGCTGTCGAATCCGACCTTCGCCGTGCTCGCAGCGCGATCGGCAATGATGAAAGCGCGGTTCGAATCGGTGCTGAGCGCCGCCCGGGCGATCGGAACCTCCGGGACGCGTCCAAGGTAGGCGGGTGGCACGAACTGGTCGTTGACGACCTGGCCGTTCTGCACGGTGAAATCCCTGACGACCCCTTTCCTGTAAGGGTCCCGGGCGAGAATCCGCCACACGGGGGGTTGGTCGACCCCGCGAATGCCGATCACTTGCACGACCGTATTCGTGTAGGCGGCACCCACCTTATTGCCCAGCGACCGGAGGGCCTCCTTGGCGGTCGGTGCCCCGGCGAATGCAGACGACACCCCCACCCCCGCGGCGGCAAGACAAGAAAGGGCGACCCTGAGCCCGCGGACGGAATGCATTCGATTCACCATCCCTAACTATAAAGATTCTCAAAATTCCTTGCAAGCCCAATCTTTGATCGATCATCTGGAACTATATCCCGCTGGTTGATCCCCGTGACCACTCCCGCTTTTGATTCGCAAGGACGAAATATTTAGAAATGTTTATTGTCTAGTTCTCAAATTTGTGAATACTAACGGTCAGAAAGCCATGGCAAACATAGTAATCATCGACGACGAGGCGGCCATTCTGGATCTCATGACCCAAGTGTCGCGCCGGATGGGACACGAAGCGCACCCCTATCAGACGGGAAAGGAGGGTATGGCAGCGCTCGAGCGCTTGCGGCCCGAACTCCTGATTGTGGATCTGCGGATCGGAGACATGAACGGGCTCCAGATCATCCAGCGCTGCGGCGAGGATTACCCGGAGATGAAGATCATCATGGTCACCGGCTACGGGAGCGTCGAAACGGCCGTCGAAGCGATGAAGCTCGGAGCCTTCGACTACCTCACCAAGCCATTCGAGCTCGATGATCTCCAGCGCACGGTGAACCGCGCGCTCAACCTCGACGCCCGGGCGGCTGCCTCCGTTAGCAAGGCGGGCGGTAGCGACGAGTTCCCCGGTGGGATGCTTCCCGAATCGGCACACATCATCGGCGAAAGCGCGGAGATCAAGGAGATCCTCCGCATCGTGGACAAGGTGGCCGACAACGACAGCCCCATGCTCCTCGAGGGCGAGTTCGGATCGGGCAAGCAACTGGTCGCCCGCGCCATCCACGATGCCAGCCGACGGAATGCCGAGCCCTTCAAGATCCTCCACTGCAGCTCGCTCCCCGAGGAGCTGCTCGAGCAGGAACTCTTCGGAGCAGGCACCGGAACCATTTTCGGACGCGCCCAGGGCGGGACGGTCCTCTTGGAGGAGATCCACGTCCTCCCCCTCCGCCTCCAGAGCGCCCTCGATTCCTTCCTCGAAGACATCACTTCGCGGCGCCTCCGTGGCAACGTCCCCGCCAACCTCGACTTCCGCTTCATCGCCTCGACCTCCGAGTCGCTGGAGAAACTGGTCAAGGAAGGGAAATTCCGGGAGGATCTCTACTATCGGATTTCCGTGATCCCCGTGAGCATCCCGCCGCTCCGGCGCCGGCGCGACGACATCGAACTCCTCTCCGACCACTTCCTGGAGAACCACCGCAAGCTCACCGGATCAAAAAAGAAGGAGATCGACAAGTATGCCGCCAAGTTGCTCACCAGCTACTCCTGGCCCGGCAACGTCGGCGAATTGCAAAACGCCATCGAGCGCGCCTGCACGTTCGCCGAGGACAACCGCATCCGCCCCGTCGACTTGCCGCCGAAGATCACGCAGAAGGTCGAGATCAGCGACGACGACAACTCGGACGTCAAACACCAGCTCCCCATCGGAACCTCGCTCGGGGACTATATCAAAAAACAGGAGAAACTCTTCATCCGCGAGACTCTCAAATACAACGACGGCTCCCGCGAGAAGACCGCCAGCATGCTCGGTGTGAGCATCGCCACGCTCTACCGCAAGATGGGGCTCAAGCTCGAGCGGGACAAGATGCTCAGTTCTTAGGCTCCGGCGGAGTTCCTAATTTCGGGTCGGACGAATCGGGGGCATGGTTCCCCCCAATGTCCGCCGCCCACCGACGCCCTCCCGGCCTCGCAACCCTCGCCCTGGCGATCTGCTTCGCCGTGCCCTGCGCCGCGTCCCCCGGCTTGCCCAGCACGCCTGAGACGCGTCCGGATGCGCGGGTCTTCGACGTCAGCATCCCCGCTCCCCGGGGGCGCATCCTCGATCGCACGGGGATCGTTCTGGCGAACTCCGCAGCCGTCCAGCAGCTGGCGCTCCGGTTCCCCACGCTGGCCGGTGCCGACGACGACCCCGGCCAAGTCGTCCGCTTCGCCCGGGCGCGGCTCGCGGAGGCCCAAGCGATCCCGAGTCTGGCGGCGTCCGCATCGCTCCCCGACGATGAGACTCTCCGGCGTCACTACCGCCACCGCCGCTGGCTCGCACTCCCCATCAGCGCGAACCTTACCCCCGCCCAGATCGGTGCGCTCCGCGACGCGGGGGTGACCACTATCACGCCCGGGCTGACGCTGCTGACCAGCTACCAGCGTCGCTACCCGCGAGGGTGGTCGGCGGCTCACGTCATCGGATACGTCCGCCGCGAACGCCCGCTCGAAACCGGCCCGATGATCCCCGACGAGCCACTCTTCGAAAACGTGGTCGGCGTATCCGGGTTGGAGAAATCGTTCGACAGCGAGCTATCGGGAACCCCCGGACGGGTGCGCTTCGTCGTCGCGGCGGACGGCAGCGTCCTGGCGCAGGACATCGTCGATCCCGCCATCCCGGGCGACGATGTGGTGACCGCGATCAACTTCCGGCTCCAAGAGCTCGCCGAAAACGTGCTCTCCCGGCGGACGAAACGGGGGGCCGTCGCGGTCGTCGATGCCGGTTCCGGGGACGTGCTTGCGCTCGCCTCTTGGCCGAGTTTCGACCTCAATGCCTTCGTCCCGTCGATCAGCCAAGCCAGATTTGACGCCCTGGCCGAAGACCCGGCATCCCCCCTCTTTCCCCGCGCTTTCGCGGGCCAGTACCCACCGGCCTCGGCATTCAAAACCGTCGTCGCCCTCGGGGCACTGGCCTCCGACGCGGTGACCACGCGGACAAAATTCGACACCCCGGTGACCTTGACCATCGATGGGCGAGAGTTCAAGAACTGGAATCTCGCAACCCCCGAGGGCGAGATGGCCGTCTCCCGCGCCCTCGCCCGCTCGAGCAACACGTGGTTCTACCAGGCCGGTCTCGCCGCCGGCCCCGGCCCGGTCCTCGCCATGGCTCGCCAATTGGGATTCGGCACGCCGACGGGGATTTCGCTCCCCGGCGAACCGGGTGGGCAACTGCCCGAACTCGAGGAAGTCGCCGAATCCCCGCAGGCCATCGCTAATCTCTCGATCGGCCAGGGCACCGTGCTTGCCACGCCTCTACAGATGGCCCTCGCCACCGCCACCATCGCCAACGGCACGCGGCGCTACGCCCCCCGCCTCGTCCTGCAAGTCCAGGACGAGCGTGGCCGGGTGGTGCGCACCTTTCCCGCGAGCGTCGCCGCCGACCACCCGTTCGCCCTCGGCGACGGTGCCGCCGTCCGGGAGGGCATGTACAGCGTGATCAACACGCCCTACGGATCTGCCCACGACAACCAGCTCGGCCTGGCCGAACTCTACGGAAAAACCGGAACCGCCCAGTGGGGCGAGCACGACGGTCACCCCCGCTACCTCGCCTGGTTCATCGGCTTCCTCGAGAACAAGAACCCCCAGCTCGCCTTCAGCGCCGTCTATGAAGGCAATTACGGCGAAGCCGTCGAAGGCCACCTCCACGGAGCTCCGATCATGGTCGACATCTTGCGCACCGCCCTCGTCGTTCCGGAGGATTTCGGCGTGGCGCTTCCCACCGAACGACGTGTCAGCATCGGGGAAGAATAGGCCTGACAACATCCCATCGGGCTGAGATCCTGCCCGCCCCTATCTCTGGGGACTCTCCCCCCTCCCCTTTACGGACCGGTCGGTTCACCCTCCCCGGCGACTCCAAATCTGGTGGGATGAAGCCACCACATCATTCGGCGGACGGTGCGCGGCAGCCTCTTTCTCCTGGCCGTCGCCCGCTCGGGAGCCGGCGAAGGGCAAGTGTTCGACGCGGTGATGAAGCCTCTGCTGGAGCGAATCGACGCTTCCCGGTATCCGTGCGGACATCGAGGCGACGGACTGCGAGAACGAAAGGATCGAGAGGACACTCCCAAGGCTGAGCAATCGGCGGTTTCGCCGCCTCGCCACATGCTGCACGATGGGTTTTGACTACTGGCGAGCGATGCGGTGGGCGGGACAAAATGGCTGTGTGAGCATTGATGTTGGTGCCCCATTTTCCCCTGCTGTGGCAGGCGGCGCGGGTGTCCGGATCAGCGCTTCACCACGCGGATCCGGTAGAACATCTGCCGGCCCTCGGCGCCGTCATCGGTGAACTGGGTCACGCCCCCGGTGCGCACGCCGAGCTGCTCGCCGATCTGCGTCCACGTCCCGACGCCTCCGGCCATGTCGGACGATCGGTCGATGTAGTAGACGGTCCCGGGGTCACTCGCCCACGCCAGCGTGGTACCTCCGATCGGATCGAAGATGGTCTTCGCGATGACCGGCGCGGTTGGCGGAAGGATGTTCTCGAGCTTGCGGACGTAGCCGGTGTCGTTGGTCGTGATGAGGAGATCGCCGTCCGGCGCGAGGGCGACCGCCCGGGGCTCGCTGATCTTGTCGAAGAACCGGTTCACGGTGAACGGGAGACCGTCGCCCTCGTTGACGTCGCCGTTCCCGGCGCCGGAGATGACGAGGTGGATGATCCCCGCCGTATCGACGTACCAGCCGTCCCCGCCCTTGTGGGTGCAGAGGAAAAACCCTCCGGCCTCGTCGAAGGCAATGCCACGTACCTGGTCGAGGCCGGTCTGGGTGGCGAAGGCGCCGTCGCCCCCTCCCCCGGTGGCCCCGTTGCCAGCGATCACCGTGCGGGTGCCATCCGCGTTGATCCGCCAGACCCGGTGGGCACCGCTGGTCTCGTGATCCGCGTTGCGATCGGTCACGCACACGCGTCCCGTCGGATCGACATCGAGATTGCCGAGATCGGAGAATCCCGTGGCGTAGGTGGTGATGGTGTTGGGTGCCGTCCAGCGCCGCACGACCGAGCCCGAGCTGTAGTAGATGAGCCGCTCGTCGGGGCTGACCCACAGGCCACGACCACCGGTGATGCCGTTGGGATCGTTGACGACGGTCGCGAGGTTGCCCGACGTGTCGAGACGCCGGATACGCCCGTTCCCCTGATCGACGATATAGAGCGTGCCATCGGGAAATGCGAAGACGCCATTGGGATCCCGGAGCAGGACGTTGGGGCCGAACCCGCTCTCGAAGTTGAAGCCGCCGACATCTTCGCCGGGCGGGGTAGCGCCCGCGATGGTGATGATGGTCCCGTCGGGGCGGACCTTGCGGATGGCGTGAGCTTCCTTGTCCGCGATGTAAACATTCCCGTAGGCGTCGGCCACCGCCATGTGCGGGCGGGAGAGGTCTGTCCTCGTGCCGGGGTCGCCCTCGTCGCCGCCTTTCCAATCGTTGCCGTCGTCGGCGTTCCCGTTGCCCGCGAGCGTGCTGAGGTTGCCGTAGGCGGCGATGACCCCGTCGAACGTCCCATCGAGCCCGGTGGCGGCGCGCGCCGATGGGGCGGCAGCTGCGACCGCCACGAGGAGGCAGCACATGGCGCAAGGAAACCTGGGCAGGGAGGGCAAAGGAGGGGAGGAGAGAGGGTTAGCTATGTGACAGATTTGTCACACAATCGTTCAATTCTTGCCATTCGCACGGCGCGAAGATACCGGATTCGACGTTCCCCCTTTACACTAACGGATTCCCGCCAACCGTATCCCACGATGAAGCTTATCCGATACGGCGACCCCGGCGAAGAGCGCCCCGGCGTGATTCTCGAAGACGGCACCCGCCTCGACACGAGCGCGCTCTGCGATGACTACGACCCCGAATTCTTCGCTGACGACGGCCTCGAGCGCCTCGTCGGGTGGATCGAGACCCACGGGCGCGACGCGCCAGAAATCCTCAAGGACGTCCGCCTCGGCCCGCCGGTCGTCCGCCCCAGCAAGATCGTCTGTATCGGCCTGAATTACCGCGATCACGCCAAGGAAACCGACGCGGCCATCCCCGAAGAACCGATCGTTTTCCTGAAGGCGACGTCGGCGCTTTCCGGGCCGAACGACGACCTGATCATCCCGCGCGGCAGCCAGAAAACCGACCACGAGATCGAGCTGGCGGTCGTCATCGGTCGCCGGGCTTCCCACGTGGACGAGACCCATGCGCTCGACTGCATCGCCGGCTACACGGCAATGAACGACTACAGCGAGCGGGCGTTCCAAAAAGAACACGGCGGCCAGTGGACCAAGGGGAAAAGCTGCGACACCTTCGCCCCGCTCGGACCGTTCCTCGCCACGCCGGACGAGCTCGGCGACGCGGCCACGGAACGCCTCGCCATGTGGCTCAAGGTCAACGGCGAGATGCGGCAGGCCGGTTCGACCGCCGACATGATTTTTCAAGTACCGACGATCATCAGCTACCTGAGCCGCTTCATGAGCCTGCTGCCCGGAGACGTGATCTCGACCGGCACCCCGGCAGGCGTCGGCGCCGGATGCGGAAAGTTCCTCGCCCCCGGCGACGTGATCGAGTACGGCATCGAGCACCTGGGATCGTGCTGCCAGAAGGCTGTGGGGTGGCAGCCGGCCGAGGCGGACGTCTCGGGGATCGAGGTGGAAGCCCTCGACTAGGGGCCGCTCGTTCGCGGCGGGTGACCGGCATGCGCCCTGGTGCCGGTGGAACGCCCCCCATTTTCTCGCGATCGTTGGAGGGCGGTCCCCGTCCCCGCTTACGGGCGCACGATTCGGCCCATCAACGCACCGAAGACGTCGGTCGCATCCAGGGAACCGCCCGGCGGGAAATCGCCGACCAGCACCGGCCAGTCGTCCTCGCTCTCGGGGACGCGCCCGTGCGAGCCACGCACGAGGGAGGCGTCGAGCGGGATGAGATCCATGAGCATGCGGAACCCCAGCGCTTTCCTCGCCAGCTTCCCCGCCACCCGTAGGGCGGGCGCGCGGATCGCGGGGTCGACGAAAAGCTCGACCGGGTCGTAGCCGATCTTGCGGTGGATATCGACGCAGCGCGCATAATCCGGAGCGCGGGCGTCGTCGAGCCAGTAGTAGTAGGTGAACCAGCTCCGGGCATCCGCCACCACGACGAGGTCGCCCGCCCGCGGGTGGCCGAGGGTTTGGATCTCGCCCACCCCCGGCACGCGCTCCAGCAGCCCCCGGACTTCGGGGACGATGGAGGGATCCTTCACGTAGACGTGTGCCACCTGGTGATCGGCGATGGCGAAGGCCTGGCTCGCCCCGAGGTCGGGCACTTCGAGCCCGAGTTCGTCGCGGACGCGGAACCAGTCGCGCTCACGAAAAAGCCGGTTCAGATGCACCGGGCGATCGACGTCGGTGATGCCGTACTCCGAGAGGAGGACGACCTCGACACCACGGGATTGATAAAATGCCAGGAGGTCGCCCACCACGGCGTCGATCTCGCGGAGGGCGGTGGCAGCGCCCGCCGTCCCCCGCCGTTGGAGGTCGTAGTCGAGATGGGGGAGGTAGACGAGCGAGAGGTCCGGCGAGCGGCGCTCCTCGGTCCACCGGGCGGCGTCGGCGATCCACCGGGACGAGGGGATCCCCGCCCGCGGCCCCCAGAACGACGGGAATGGGAAGTCGCCGAGATCGGCCTTGATCGCCTCCCGCACCTCGGGGGGATCGGCGTAGATATCGAAGACCTTCCGCCCGTCCGCGCAATAGATCGGGCGCGGGGTGATGGAGATGTCCGCGCTGGAATACATGTTGTACCACCAGAAGAGCTTGGCACAGGTGAAATCGGCGCCGCGCTCGCGCCGCGCCGCCTCCCATAGCTTCTCGCCCCCCACGAGGTGGTTCGATTGCTTCCAAAAATGATGTTCTGCTAGGGTCCGGTCGTACCAGCCGTTGCCCACGATCCCGTGCCCCTCCGGCGCCAGCCCCGTCAGGTAGGTCGCCTGCATCGTCGTGGTGACCGCGGGGACGAGCGGGCGGATCCGGCGGACCTGGCGAGCCGCGGCGAAACCGGAGAGCGCGGGGCAATTTCCCGTGTCCTGTAAAAGCCGGCCGGTCAGGCCGACGACATTGACGATGGCGAGCCGCTCCTTCTTCACCGGGTGTGCCGCGTTTTAGCCGTAGATCCCTTCGACCTCGAGGAGGAGGTCCCGCCGGCAGATATCGGCGGTGAGGTAGGTCGTGGCGCCCTCGCCGAGACGTGGTTCGAGGATCCCGCGAACCGTCTCCAGGTCGCGCGTGCCGTGGCGGAGATAGCACTTGAAGCGTCCCGGAGCTTCCGTCCCCATGGTCTTGATCATCAGTTCCACGTTGTCCGCCGTGACCTCGGCCTGCCGCACCAGATCGCCCGCCCCGATACTCTCGTGCCCCCGGATGCTCGCGGTGCCCGAAAGGAACGTGAGCCCCCGTCCGGCGACGACTGCCCCGCGGCAGAAGCTCGGTGGG
>CAZKYJ010000008.1:0-15478 GCA_964556355.1 uncultured Verrucomicrobiales bacterium
CGCCGCGGCTCGCCGGAAGCAGGAGGCCGGATCGTCCGCGACGCGGAGTGGTGGGAGCCGTGCCGCTCGGCGGCGACCATCAAGGCTCGGGGAGACCGTGGGCTTCACGCAAGAGGGCGAAATAGGTGTCGGCGAGGACTGGCTCGAACTCCGGTCCGAGCGCAGCCACCAGCTCGGCGATGTCGCTCGGCCGCAGTTTCCAAGCGAAAACACCAACGGATAGAAACAGCGGGGAGCGCCCATCCCATTGCTCGCGGGCGGATTCGAGGGCGTGGATTCCTTCCGCGACCGAGCCGATCCCGCGGATTGTTGAAACGGGGATGCCGTCGATGATCTCGGTACCGAACGTGCCCCCCCAACCGAGGAGAACTCCCGGCGCTGCATAGTCGTCGCGGTAGGAAGCGACCGATGCGGAGTCGAGCGGGCGATCCCGCTGGCCGATGCGGTTGAGGACGTAGGGAATCGTCATGCCCGACCGCTCGACATAGGATCGCGTCTGACGAATGAACGTTCCAAGGTGATCGTCTGGCCACGGCTCAGGGTAGAAATAGCCGACGCCCGACGGCCCTGCCAACAGCCGGTCGTTCGGCGTGGCCGTGCGGCGGTAGTAGTCGAGAATGGCCGGGGCGGCATCGAGCAGGAGAGGCGTCGACGTCCAGTTGACCGGTACCTTCCCCCGGGCCGGGTCGTCCCAGAGCACCCGCAGTCGATGCTGGTTGTATTGCAGATTGTCCCCTTCCCCGAACGTGAACGTGACATAGATCTTGTTGTCGAGAACCGGGGGGGTGCGGGGCGTTGCGTGCGCCTGCTCGAGCCGGGTGCCCGAGAAGACGCTGAGGTTGTTGAACCAGTCGGCCGGGACGACGTAGACGCCGTGGCGGGACGCGAGTTCGACCCCGCCGAACTCGCCTTCGATGTCGTTGCCGAACCAGCCGAGGTAGGGGGTTCCCGGGCCGGCTGCGGCAAAGATCTTCTGCATGAGCCCGCGCTCGGCCGGAGCGTTGGCATCGAGCCAGAAAACGATGGCACGGTTGGCCATGGCGTAGTCGCGGAGGTTGCCCGTCGGCCGCCAGGGCATGCGGGGCTCCCCCGCACCCGCCGAGACCCGATACTCGTTCCACATCTCCACCGAGGCGGTCAGCCTCCGCGTGCCGGGCGGCGGGGCAAAGCGGTAGGTGAAGTGGCGATCGTTGTCGGCAAAGCGGAAGGTGCTCCCCCCAGCCGCGACCTGGGAGCGCTGGGGATCAAAGAGGAAGGGGCGCTCGCTTTCGTGCCCGGCGGTGAACTCGGCGAAGGGCGCACCGTCGGCCAGCACGGCGACCCGCCCGACCGCCGCGCCCCAACCGTCGCGCGGAAACGCATCCTGGAAGCGGACGTAGACGAACTCGCCGCCGAGCTGCCCTGAAAAATCGAGCGCGTAGGTCTTGCGATTGGCGGCGCGGTGCTCGGGCGCCGGCTGCTCCGCGATGGAGACGAATCCGAGGGGCAATCCCGAACGCGTCCGCCCGGTCCGTCCCGGTGCCAGGCCGATCAGCATCCGCCGATCGACCGAGGCCCACAGGTTTTCGAACTGCCAGGTGTAGGCTTCGAGGCGGCTCTCAAATCGCCCCCGCAGATCATCGAGAACCGGAATCCCGCCGGCTCCCGCGCCGAGCCTACCGGCGATTTCCGGACTGGCCACGAGGGCGTCCTTGAGGCCCGCAAGCGTGGTCGCGACGTTGACCGAATCGGGCATCTCGGGATCGTAGACGACCAGACCGCGCACCGAGCTGCGGTACTTCTCGACCAGCGCGAATGGATCGGCATGCATCTCGGTAGGCAGCTTTAGATCCGCAAGCCACGTTCGCGCCCCTTCCTCAGCCGGCTCCAAGAGATAGAGCCGTGGCTCCTCGCGGTTGACCACCCCTTGCAGGCTAGCCATGAGGAGGCGGAGGTCACCGGGAGCCCGCAACAGATCGACGACATCGAGCTTGGTCGGCGGGGCGAAACTTGGGAGGAGCTGACCCCGCGGCCAATGGATCCCCGAGGGGGGCGCCGCGCCGTGCAGGGAACCACACAGCTGGGCGAGCCCTAGGACGATGATCGCTTTTGACAGATTCCTCACTCCGGCCAATGGGCGTTCAAGCGCCCCGATGTCAAGGCGAGCACCCGTCCGCCGCCAAGAAGTCAGCCCCTGGGCACCGACCCGCGCGACGATCCGGACGCGCCCCGGAATCGTTGTTGGGGCACGACCTTGTTTTGAGTGATCGGGGATCGGCGCGTCAGAGCAGTCCGACGACCACCGTCCCGCCAGCGGGAACATCCGCTCCCTCGTCCAATCGCGCCAGGGCGTTCGCACGCCCCAGTCCGCCAAGGGCGAAACTCTGTTGCACACCTTCCGCCCTAAAGGTGCCATCGTGCCCGTCGAGGATCCCCCTCAGGTAGTGGGGACGGTCACCGTCGTTTCGCATCGCCTTTGCGGCGACGGCCCGCACGCTCCGCAATCCGAGCGGCCCGCTGGCGCCCGACCATTTTTGCACTGCCGGCAAGACGAAGGCGGCGAAGGTCACGTACGAGGAAACGGGATTCCCGGGAAGCCCGAAAAAGAGTACACCGTCCCTCGCGCGCCGGCCGAAGGCAAACGGCTTGCCGGGCTTGATCCTCACCTTCCAGAAGTCCATAGGAACGCCGATGTCCCCGAGGGCTTCTTTCACGAAGTCGTAATCGCCCACCGAGACCCCACCGGAAATGAGAACAATGTCGCTCTGCTCTGCCGCACCGGCGAGACCCGCCGCGAGGGCGGGACGGTCGTCCGGAAGATGGATCTGGCGGGTTCCGGAGCAACCCGTCGACGCGGCCAGCGCCGCCAACATAGGGGCATTGCTATTGTAGATCTGTCCGGGCTGCAGCCGGCTCCCGAGCGGCGCGAGTTCGTCGCCGGTCGCGACCACCGTCACCCGCGGTCGCCGGTAGCAGGGCAGTGTTGCCATTCCTTGTGCGGCCAGCAACCCGATGTGCCCGGCGCCGAGCCGCTCGCCCCCCTTGACCAAGATCTGCCCTTCGCAAACATCGGCACCACGCCGGCGGACGCACTCGCCCGCCTCGACCCAATCGGCGATCTCCACGCCCCCCTCCCCCGCCGGGCGCGTATCCTCCTGCATCACAACGGCATCGGCGCCCGCGGGCATGGGGGCACCCGTGAAAATACGCACGGCTTCGCCGGGCTCGAGGGTGAGGCCGTGGTCTCGCCCGGCCGGCTGCGCCCCCACGACGCGGAGGACGCTGCCGGTGGTGGCATCGCAACTCCGCACCGCGTAGCCGTCCATGGCCGAGTTGTCGAAACCCGGCAGAGCCACCGTCGCGACGATGTCGCGACCGAGGTAGTGCCCCGGCGCTTCGGCGAGATCGACCTGGCGGACCCCGCCCGCTCCTCGGCGGACGGCGGCGAGCACCCGCTCCAAGGCCTCGCCCTCGTCGATCATGGCGGATCCGACGTGACGTCGTCGATCCCGGCTGTGGGCGCCTCTCCGCTTTCGTCCGGGACCTCTGGTTTCTGCGGGACGAGCATTACCAAAGAACCCTCGACCGGTGCGACGCCATCGTAGTCGGCCACCAGGAAACTCCGGTTCCTCTCCGGGCTGACCTGCAGCGGGACGATGGCACCGTCGGCTGAGCGGGCCTCCAGCAGCGTCCCCCTCTCCAGCCCCCGGCTAACGCTTCCGTTGGGGCGCACCAGCACAAACCCTCCGGTCCCGTGCACCACCTCGACCTGGCCGATCAACAGCGGTTGCGTCAGCGGCTCATCCGGAGCCGCCTCCCCTTCCCCGGTGAGCGCCGCCTCTCCGTCGGGTTCTGATTTTGGTTTGAGCGTGCCACAGGCGGAAATGGCCAGCGCCAATCCGCAGCAAAGGAACCGGTGGTGGAAGTGCAGCATCGTCTCCCACCGTATCGACGGCCCGCAACGAAGCAAACTTGGAAAGGTGGTGCGCGGGGGGGCGTATCGATCGGTTCCTATGATAAGATCTCTCGCCCCCGCCGCCGCCGTTTGCCTCCTCTCCACCGCCGACGCCGAACTCCGCCTCCCGGCGATCATCGGCGACCACATGGTGCTCCAGCAACAGCAGTCGAACCCGATCTGGGGTTGGGATGACCCGGGAACGGAAGTGACGGTCACGATGGGCGACCAGAAGAAAACCGCTACCGCCGGGGACGACGGGAAATGGGAGGTGAAACTCGATCCCCTCCCCGCCAGCGCGGAGCCCGCCACCCTCGCGATCGCGGGCACGTCAAAACGCGATCTCGCCGATATCCTCGTCGGCGAAGTCTGGATGTGCTCCGGCCAGTCGAACATGGCCTTCTCGGTCGGCGGTGATTGGAAGGCTCAGGTCGAAGCGCTCGCGTCGGACCACCCGAACCTCCGCCTGATTTCCGTCCCGCAGGTCGGCACCCAAGAGCTGCAGGACGACTTCAACGGAAAGTGGGAAGCCTCCACCCCCGAGTCCTGCCGGGGATTCAGCGCCGTCGGCTTTTTCTATGGGCGGTTCCTCCACGAGATCCTCGGCGTGCCTGTCGGCCTCATCGACAACGCCTGGGGAGGCTCGGCCGCCGAGGCCTGGATCCGTCGGGAGACCATGGAGAACGATCCCCGTTTCGCACGCCTCATCGCCGATTGGAAAAGCCGCGAGGCCGCCTACGAAGCAGATCCTGAAGCCAAGGACGCGCAGAAAAACCTCAAAGGCAACCACCGCCCCGGCAACATTTTTGGGGGCGTCGTCCATCCGACGCTCGGCTACGGTATCAAAGGCGTGATCTGGTACCAGGGCGAATCCAACGCGGGGCGTGCCTGGGAGTATGGCGAGCTCTTCCCGTTCATGATCGAGCAGTGGCGCAAGGAGTGGGGCCAGGGCGACTTCCCGTTTTACTGGGTCCAGCTGGCCGACTTCCGCGACGAGCCGTCCCAGCCCGGTGACAGCCAGTGGGCGGAACTCCGGGAGAGCCAGACGGGGGCGATGGCGCTGCCCAACACCGGCGAGGCCGTCATCATCGATCTCGGCGAGGCCAACGACATCCACCCGAAGAACAAGTACGACGTCGCCGCCCGCCTCGTCCGCTGGCCGCTCGCCAACGAGTACGGCTTCGACAACATCGAGCCCCACAGCCCGAAATTCCGCGAGATGACCACCGAGGGGAACAAAGCGAAGCTCAGCTTCGACCACGTGGACGGCAAGCTCCGCACCGTCGATGTCAACGAGGTGAAAGGTTTCGCCATCGCCGGCGAAGATCGCCAGTGGAAATGGGCCGAGGCCAAGATCACCGGCAAGGACACCATCGACGTCTGGAGCAGCGAGGTCGAAGCCCCCGTCGCCGTCCGCTACGGTTGGGCGGAAAACCCGGTGGTGAACGTCTATTCCACCAACGGCCTCCCGCTGACGCCGTTCCGCACCGACGCCTTCCCCATGGTGACGATGCCGGCCGAGTAGGCCAGAACTGAGCTCCCCCACCGAAAGGCGGAGGGGACTTCCGGCGATCCCGCGACCGCGACAGCCAAATCCTCCGGTCGGATCGACGGCCGGGTCGACAGGGCGGTCGATTCCGCCGTCGTCCCTCTGCCTCCCAGAGAGCGGTCGTTTCTTCCTGAACCGAACCTCGTTGCCATTCGTTTCTTCTCACTACCATGACCCGATCGAACCGCCCCATTTCCCTCGGCCTCGCCTCCGCGACGGCCGCGACCAGTCTCCTCATGCTCCCGACGCCCACCCAAGCCGAACTTCCCCCGCTCATCCCGCTGCGCGACTTCTTCCGCAACCCGGAGGCCAGCAGCTACCAGATCTCGCCAGACGGGAAGTTCCTCGCCTTCCGCAAGCCGTGGGAGAGCCGGATGAACATCCACGTCTGCGAGATCGGCGAGCCGCTCGACTCCGCCGTCCGCGTCACCGGCGCGACGGAACGGGACATCGCCGGCTACTTTTGGGCGAACAACGACCGCATCGCCTACATCCAAGATTCGGGGGGCGACGAGAATTTCCGGCTCTACGCCGTCGATGCCGATGGCTCGGACCAGAAGGACCTGACGCCATTCGAAGACGTCCGCGTGAACATCATCGACGACCTCGAAGACAAGCCCGAGGAGATGATCATCGGGATGAACAAGCGGAACAAGGAAATCTACGACGCCTACCGGCTCAATATCGTCACTGGCGACCTTGAGATGATCGTCGAGAACCCTGGGAACCTCAGTGACTACCTCACCGACCACGACGGCAAACTCCGCATCGCCACGGCCACCGACGGCGTCGAGACCAGCATCCTTTATCGCGCTACCGAGGAAGACGAGTTCGCGACGGTTCTGACGACGAACTTCAAAGAATCCCTCACGCCGCTCTTCTTCACCTACGACAACACGAAAGTCTATGCCTCGTCGAACCTGGGGCGCGACAAGAGCGCCATCGTCGTCTGGGATCCGGCTTCGGCGAAAGAGGAAGAGGTGATCTACGAGCACCCGGAGGTCGATGTCTCATCGCTCCTTCGCTCGGATAAACGAAAGGTCATCACCGGAGTCGCCTACATGACCGACAAGCGCGGCTATGCGTTCTTCGACGACGAGCGCCGCGAGATGCAGGAGTTCCTCGAGGCCCGGCTCCCGGACCAGGAAGTGTCGCTCGTCGATTTCTCGAAGGACGAGTCGACCTATCTCGTCCGCGCCTACACCGATCGTTCGCTCGGCAGCTACTACTTCTACAAGCCGGCCGAAGAGAAGTTGGAAAAAATTGCCGACATCGGCCCGTGGCTGGACGCCGATCAGCTGGCGGAGATGAAGCCGATCCACTACCAGTCCCGCGACGGACTCACCATTCACGGCTACCTCACCTTCCCCGTCGGCGTCGAGGCCAAGAACCTTCCCGTGGTCATCAACCCCCACGGCGGCCCGTGGGCACGCGACCATTGGGGATTCAATCCCGAGACGCAGTTTTTGGCCAACCGGGGCTACGCGGTGCTCGCCATGAACTTTCGAGGCTCCACCGGCTACGGGCGGGAGTTCTGGGAGAAATCTTTCAAAGAGTGGGGCAAATCGATGCAGGACGACATCACCGACGGCGTGAAGTGGCTCATCGAGCAAGGGATCGCCGATCCGGAGAAGGTCGCGATCTACGGAGCGTCCTACGGCGGCTACGCCACCTTGGCCGGGCTGGTTTACACGCCGGAGCTCTACGCTTGTGGGGTGGACTACGTCGGCGTGTCCAACCTCCTCACCTTTATGGAAGGTATCCCGCCCTACTGGGAGCAATACCGTGAGATGATGCACGAGATGGTGGGGAACCCCGAGACGGAAACGGAGATGATGAAAGCGGCCTCGCCGGTTTTCCACGTCGATCGGATCCAGGCCCCCCTCTTCATCGCCCAGGGAGCCAACGACCCGCGCGTGGTGAAGAGCGAGTCCGACCAGATGGTCGAAGCGCTGCGCAAGCGTGGGATCGAGGTTCCCTACATGGTCAAAGACAACGAGGGACACGGGTTCCGCAACGAGGAGAACCGTTTCGATTTCTACCGGGCGATGGAACAGTTCCTCGCGAAACACCTCGGGGGACGCCAGGAAGATGCGCCTCCGGCGATCGAACTCTAGGAATCAGAAATCATGACCATCTTCGAAAAGATCATCGCCCGAGAGATACCGGCAGATATCGTCTACGAGGACGACCGGTGCCTCGCGTTCAGAGACGTCGCTCCCCAGGCTCCGATCCACGTGCTCATCATTCCGAAAAAGGCGATTTCGCGCGTCGGTGAAGCATCGGATGAGGATGCACCCTTGTTGGGGCACCTTTTGGCGACCGCGAAAGTGGTGGCCGAAAAGCTGGGCGTGCTGGATACTGACAAAGGGTTCCGCCTGGTGATCAACCACGGGAAGGACGGCGGGGAGTCGGTGCCGCACTTGCACGTGCACCTGCTGGCAGGCAGACCGCTAAAGTGGCCTCCGGGATGATCGATCGGCGAGCCTTCGAGCCAGAGCGGCGGTCAGTGCTCCGGTCAGCGAGGCATGCCGGGCGAACGCCGTAGCACCAAAACGGCCTCGGTCGCTTCTGCGTCCAGGTGCGTCGGCGTTGCGATATCATGATTGAAATCGTAGCACGCCACTTGCTCGAGCCCCGCGATTCTCCCGACAAGTCGAGAGAGCTCCGCGTGATCGTAGGTGCGACACTCCCACGTCGATTCGTAGCGCTCCGCCGCCCCACCGATCGCCACCGTGAGCCGGTTCCTGATCCGCTCGCGCCGGGTCACCCGGTCCGCGGGCCACGTCCGCGTATTGCTCACCACCTGGATGCCGTCGCGCTCGCCCACCCAACGTTCGTGTTCCGGACGGGCGGCCCCATAGTCGGCCAGGTGGACGCCCAGCACGTAGATTCCACCCGGGGCGAGATGATCGCGAACCAGCTCTAAATGCCGGCGGGCACCGGCCTCATCGGGAAGGTGTTTAAAGGTGCTCAGGAGACAGTGCGCCAGGTCGAAACGATCTCCCGGCAGGCAGAAGTCTTCCATCCTCTGCAAAGACAGCGTGCCCGGCAGTCTCTCCTGGACGAGCCGTAGATCCGCGAACTCCAGCATGGCCTCGCCGCTGTCGAATCCGCTGACCTCGAATCCCCTCCGCGAGAGCTCGACCATGAGACGCCCGGTCCCGCAAGCGGGCTCCAGCACCTTCCGCCCGCCGCTCCGACCATGTTCTTCTAACACACCCACTAAAAAATTCGCCTCGGCAACCGTCCCCCCGGCAAAAACGATATCGTAAAAAAGCGGCATCTCGTACCAATCTCCCCGCTGGAAACTGGAACTCATCGTGCCACGAGGGTCTCGGCGATGCGCATTCCGTCGACGGCGGCCGACACGATCCCCCCGGCGTAGCCCGCCCCCTCACCCGCCGGGTAGAGGCCGGCTACGCTGACGCTTTCGAGCGAATCCGGATCCCGTGTCATCCGGGCTGGCGACGAGCTCCGGGTCTCCACGCCGACGATGACGGCGTCCGGGTGGGCGAAGCCGCGAAGCTTCCGATCGATGCGGGGGATGGCCTCGCGCAGGGTTTCGACGACGAACCCCGGGAGGCATCTCGACAGATCGGTCGGCGTGACTCCCGGCTCGTAGGACGGCCGGACACTCCCGAGATCGGTGGAGGCGCGCCCCCGGAGAAAATCCTCGACCCGCTGGGCCGGGGCGAAGTAGTTCGAGCCTCCGACCTCGAACGCCTTCTCCTCCCAGTGACGCTGGTAGTCAAAGCCTGCCAGTGGATCGTTGTGCCCGTCGAAGTCGTCGGGCCGCACGTCGACCATCAGTCCGCTATTGGCGTTGGCCTCGGCCCGCGCGTAGCTGCTCATGCCATTGGTGACTACGCCGCCGGGCTCGGAGGCGGCGGCGACGACGAGCCCCCCGGGACACATGCAAAAACTGTAGGCCGAGCGCCCGTTCCGGCAGTGGTGCACGATCTTGTAGGCCGCGGCCCCGAGCATCGGGTTGCCGGCCGCCTCACCGTACTGGCTCCGGTCGACCAGCGCCTGCGGGTGTTCGATCCGCACGCCGAGCGAAAACGGTTTCGCCTCGAAGGTCACTCCCGCCCGTTGCAGCATGCGGAAACTGTCGCGGGCGCTATGCCCGACGGCCACCACGATGGCGTCGCTCTCGACGGTCGCCCCGTCGGCGAGCACGACGCCGCACGCGCGGCCGCCCGCGACGGCAATGTCGACGACTTTCGCCCCGAATCGCACCTCGCCGCCATTGGCGACGATCTCTTCCCGGATATGGCGGACGACCTTGATAAGGCGGTCGGTACCGATATGTGGTTTCCCTTTGACCAAGATGTCCTCGGGGGCACCGGCGGCGACCATCTCGCGCAAGATCCACGGGATGCGGTGGTCGCGGTCTTTGATCTGGGTGTAGAGTTTCCCGTCCGAGAACGTCCCGGCCCCGCCCTCCCCGAACTGCACGTTGGATTCCGGGTCGAAGGCCCAGCCGCGCCGCCAGAACCCGGTGACATCACGTGCCCTGTCGCCCGCCGCCTTCCCCCGTTCGAGCACGAGGGGATGGCGCCCAGCCCGGGACAGGAGCAGGGCGCAGAAGAGCCCGCACGGCCCGGTGCCGACGACGATCGGGCGGACGCCCGACCGCGGCTCCACGGGCCGGAACCTCCGGTAGCTCTCGTCCGGCTTCGGAGTAACATCCTTCGAACGGACCCGCGCCAGGACCGCGTCCTCGCCGGCGAGCGCCACATCGACGGTGACGCTGAAGCGAACCGGTTTCCCCGTGCGGGCATCGACCGATCGCTTGACCACCGCGAGCTCACCGATCGCGGGGTGGGGCACGCCGAGCGCCCGCGCGGCCGCACGGCGGAGTGCGGTGTCGTCGTGGTCGAGGGGGAGCGAGAGCTGGGAGATTCGGAGCATGCAGGCAGGGCGAAACATCCCACCCAAGCGAGCCGCGATGCAGAGGCAAGTTTTTAGCCTATGCTGGAGGGATAGCCGTGAACGTTCGATCCATCGCCCTCGTCGCTTTAGCCCTCCCCGCCATCGTGCCCGCCAGCGCCCAAGATTTCGGGGCCGAACCGGCCGCGCCCGCACCGCCGCGCCAGCCCGAGATCGTGCAAATCGACGACGATACTTTCCAGATCGGCGTCATCGAGTTCAGCAAGAAATCACGCGCGATCCGATTTCCCGCCGTCCTCAACATGCGCAAGGAACTCCTCGAGTTCGCCATCGTGAATCAGAACGGCAAGACCCATGAATCTCTCCTCTCCACGCCGATCAGCCCCTATGACCTGAATGTTGCCCTGCTGCTGTTGGGCTACAAGCCTTCGCTCACCGTCATCGACCCCGCGGTGCCCGAGGAGAACCGGACGGCGACCCCCGATCCACCCGAGGTCGTCCGTGCCGCCGGTATCGAGTGCACGCTCGAGTGGGACCGGCCCGACGACGCCCCCGAGGCGGCGCCACCGGCCAAGGCACCACTCAGCCGCTGGCTGGAGTACCGCAAGACGTCCAGCTTTCCGGAAACCGCACCATGGATCTACACCGGATCCAAGATCACGCGCGAAGGCGGATTCGTGGCCGAGTCGGAGGGCTCGATCCTCGCGCTCTACCTCGACCCCTACGCGTTGATCAACAACCCTCTCGAGGGGAACTTCGACGACGAAGTCTGGCTGCCCGCCGCTGACCTCCCCGCCCTTGACACGGCCGTCACCGTCACATTTTCTCCTGTATCACCTCCCGATCACTGATCGTAGTAATCAAACGAACTCTCATGAACTTCCACCGTTACGCCCTCACCGGCCTCGCCGCCGCCTTCGCTGCCTCCACCGCGCCCGCGCAAAACACCTCGCTCAAGCTCGAGATCGAGCACGCCATCGAACGGGGCAACGCCTGGCTGCAGAAGACCCAGGACGCGGAAACCGGCACCTGGGACGACCCCACCTACCCCGCCTCCACGGCGCTGCCGGTTGTCGCCGCCATGGCCGACCCCGGCCGCGAGGCGGGTGCGACGCCACCGCATATCGCCAAAGCCATCGACTTCCTCCTCACCCAGACCCACGACGACGGGGGGATCTACGGGAAGGGACTCGCCACCTACAACACCGCGCTTTCCATGCTGGCGCTCGGATTCTCTGACGATCCACGGGCGGAAAAGGCCATCCTCGACGCCCGACGGTTCCTCGCCAACCAGCAGACGGACTGGGACGCGCGCGGCGAGCTCGACAGCGAGTTCGACGGGGGGATCGGCTACGGGGGATCCTACACCCACTCGGATCTCTCCAACACCCACCTGGCGCTCGAGGCGCTCTACTACTCGAAGAATATCGCCGAGGAGCGCGGGGACCAGGAGAAGCCCGGAGCCGAACTTGACTGGGATGCTGCCATCACCTTCGTCTCCCGCACGCAAAACCTCACCGCGACCAACGACCAGGCCTGGGCGAGCGACGACCCGGTGAACAAGGGCGGCTTCGTCTACTTCCCCGGCGATTCGAAAGCGGGTGAGATGGAGACCGAGGACGGCAAAACCGCCCTCCGCTCCTACGGAAGCATGACCTACGCCGGGCTCCTCTCGTTCATCTACGCCGAGATGGACCGCTCCGATCCCCGGATCGTCACCGCGCTCGAGTGGCTCCAGAAGAACTACACCACCGAGGAGAACCCCGGTATGGAAGCCCAAGGCCTCTACTACTACTACCACACCATGGCCAAGGCTCTCGCCCTGTCCGGCCTCACGGAAATCACGAAACCCGATGGCACCAAAGTCGACTGGCGGGAAGACCTCGCCCTCGAACTCATCGACCGCCAGGCAGCGGACGGATCGTGGATCAATTCCGAGAGCGGTCGCTGGTGGGAGAACCAGCCGGCGCTCGTCACCGCCTACGCGGTTCTCGCCCTCGAACACGTCCACCGAGCTCTTTAGGGAGATGGCCGCCCTCCGCGCCCGGCTTGCTGTGTCCGCCCTCGCTCTGGCGGGGGCGGTCGCATTGTCCGGGTGCACCACTGCCGGGACCTACGGCGGCGGGCTCCCCTACCAGGCTCCCTACCTCTATGACACGCACGATCGTGGCGTCACCCGCTACGGTCATGTCACCCACTATAGCGACGCCGATCCCGACGACGACTACCACCGCCACCACTACCACGACGACGGTCGCTCATCGTCGAGGTCTTCCGACAGCAAAAGCAAGAGCAGCGGGGGGAGCAACTCCTCGTCATCGGCCAAGAAAAAGTCCAGCAGCAGCGGTTCCTCAGGCTCCAGCAAGACCACGCAAAGTGACCGCAGGACCCGGGCACCCAACCCCAATGACTCCGGCCTCCGCGGTCGCCGCAGCCAGGTCGAAGCCGCGAAAAAGAAAAGCTGATGCCCGCCGGGGTCACCGCCCCGCCAGCCGGCACCACCCGGCAGAACCTCGTCGGGTTTTTTTAATTTCGGTGCCAGTCGGTGAAACCGGTCACCCTGTCCCGTGGAGCCCCCACCGGCGAATGCGTTCCAGCGGGGGCAGGAGGGAGACAAGGTCGACCCCACATTGGAATTGAGGACGGGCTGGGTCGATTCCGCATTCTCGGGAAGCTTGATCACGGGGATCCCCCCGGAAATTTCGGCCATTGGTTCCGCCCCATGAGAACGCGGGAGCCCGGCCCGGTCAGAGCGGTGATTCAGGCTTTTCTCACCACCCGTAGAAGAGTGGGGCGACGGAGAACCTCGAGACGGGGGCGCCCCTCGTGCCGGACTCGAGGCCGACAACCATCGGCTACACGAAGAACAACCAGATCAGCCAAGGAAAGACAGTCGTGGTGGGGATGCTCGTCGACGGGTAAGCGGGATCGGTGGTGCCCGGTCCGATTCACGGCTCTCCACCCGTGGAACGGGTATTTTTCGCCGTCGAGGCGAAGGAAACGTGCTACTTTGCCCAAGTTGCGGGTCGCCGGGATCCGCGAAAAAGCAAATTTTCCTGCCATGATCCGCACCCCCTTTTTCTACATCGCCCCTCTCGCAGCCGCCTTGGCCTTCGGCCTGTCACCGGCATCGGCCGTCGCTCAGATCGATGGCCCGGCCGTAACCCTCGACGACGACGCTCCCCTGACGACGCCCACGATCGACGGCGGCGATGACGTGGCGCCCCCTCCCGCAGAGGACGCCGAGGATGCCGCGCCGGTCATGACGGACGAGCAGGCCGCCGCAGCGATCGCCAACAACCCCGCGCTCAAAGGCCTACAGGCCGAAGAGATCCAGCGCCTCGGTAAGCTCATCAATGAGGCGGCGCAGTTCATCCAGGGAATCCGGCTCCAGGAGGGTCTGGCCAACCTCTTCGAGGCCGAGCTACTCGCCCCCGACCTCTTCCAAATCCACAACCTCCGCGGCGCCGCCTACACGAAAATGCGCGACTTCGAAAAAGCGCGCGCCTCCTTCGTGCGGGCGATCGAGCTCGCACCCAACGTCTTCCACGCCCAGTTCAATCTCGCCGAAATCGAGTTCGTCACCCAGAACTACGAAAAAGCGGAGCAGGAGTTCCAGCGACTGCTGGAGGAGAACCCGAAGATGGACGCGGGCACGAAGAACCTCCTCGAATACAAGATTCTCATCTGTAGCCTGAAGCAGGACAACCTCGCCGGTGCCAACAAGCAGCTCGCCAAGTTCAGCTACCTCGACGACACGCCGGCCTACTACGTGAGCAACGCCGCCATCGAGTTCAGCAAATCGGCCAAGGCCAAGGAAGCGAATGATTCCGTGGCCAAGCTGGAGGCCGACGAGGCCGCCCAGCAGTGGATCCAGTCGGCTCGCAACATCTACACCGAGCAACAGATGGAGGTCTTCCTCGACGCCCTGGTCGAGGCCAAGTGGATCGAGACACTCTAGGTGCGGAGCGCGGACACCGGATCTCCCGCCTGGTCGATTTCGGCCGATACCGGCGGGACCTTCACCGATCTCCTCGGGATCGAACCCACCACCGGGAAACCCCGGGTGTTCAAGCTCCTCTCGCACGGAGCCCTGCGCTCCGTCGTCTCGCACCCGCCAGGTGGTGCCGGCGGGATCCGCATCGTTGACGACTGGGGCACGGGCGACGGCTTCTTCGCCGGGTTCACGCTCTCCGTCCTCCACGCGCCCGAATCAAGCTACGCGATCAGCGGATGGGATGCGAGCACCCGAACCCTCCAAATTCAGGCGGGGGCGCGGGGGTTGCCCGAGGTGACTGCAGGGGCGGTCGTCGAACTCTCCTCGGGCGAGGAAGCGCCGGTCGTCGGTGCCCGCATCCTCACGGCTACCCCCTTGGGGAACCCCTTCCCACCGCTGGATTTCCGGCTCGCCACGACCCGTGGGACCAATGCGTTACTCGAGAACAAAGGACATCCCTTCGCGTTCTTTGTGACCGATGGGTTCACCGACCTCCTCCGCATTGGCGATCAGCGCCGGCCTGACCTGTTCGCGCTGGAACATCGGATCCGCCAGTCCCTAGCCGTCCGTACGGTTGCCGTGGGTGAGCGGATCGGCCACGACGGAGCGGTGCTGGTGCCGCCCGATCTCGCCCGACTGGAAACCGACGCCCGCGAGTGCCTCGATCGCGGGATCAGGAACGCGGCCGTCGCTCTCGTGCACAGCTACCGGAATCCGGAACACGAACGCATCGTCGCCAGGCGCCTGGCCGAGCTCGGATTCGAACACGTATCGCTGTCGTCGGAACTGGCACCCCTCATCAAACTTCTCCCCCGCGCGCAGACGGCAGCGGTCGACGCCTACCTCGCGCCAATCCTCGACCGCTTCGTCACCGGCGTCGGTCGGGCACTGGGAGATGAAGTGCCGCTGAGCTTGATGACGAGCGCTGGCGGCGTCGAGCCCGCCGCCGGATTCCGGGCGAAAGACAGCCTGCTTTCCGGCCCGGCCGGGGGCGTCGTCGGCGCGGCGGCACTGGCGGCGTCGGCGGGTTTCACCCGCGTTCTCACTCTGGATATGGGCGGCACCAGCACTGACGTCTGTCTGGTGACCAGCGGCAACCCTG
>CAZKYJ010000008.1:15488-19967 GCA_964556355.1 uncultured Verrucomicrobiales bacterium
CTTCGACATGGGTGGCACCAGCACCGATGTGGCCCGTTTCGACGGAGATTTCGCCTACCAGTTCCGGCAGGAGGTCGGCGAGGCGACCTTGCTCTCCCCCGCCATGAGAATCTCGACGGTCGCAGCCGGTGGAGGATCGATCTGCGCCGTCACCCCGACCGGTCTTACCGTCGGTCCCGCAAGTGCCGGCGCCGATCCGGGACCGGCCTGCTACGGCAATGGCGGACCGCTCACCCTCACCGATGTCAACCTCCTCCTCCAGCGATTCACGGCTGAGAAAGTAGCCATCCCGATCCGGGACGGGCCGGCGCGCGAGCGCTTGGCCGGACTCAAATCCTCCATGCGCCGCGCGGGGCTCACCCCCCCGGACGATGACCGCACCCTTCTCGAAGGGCTCTTGTCGATCGCCGTGGAACGCATGGCCGCGGCGATCCGCAAGATCTCGGTCGAGGAAGGTTACGACCCCGCGGACTACGCGCTGGTCGCCTTCGGCGGAGCGGGCCCGCAGCACGCCTGCGCCGTCGCGGCATCCCTAGGTATCCGCACGGTCCTCGTCGGGCAGCACGCGGGAATCCTCAGCGCGTCTGGTCTCGCCCGGGCCTCCGTCGAACGGTTCGACGAACGCCAGGTTCTCCGGCCGCTCGACGAGGTATCGATCCCCGATCAACTGGCCGACATCCGGGCGACGGCGCGGCAGCGCCTCATCGAGGACGGCGTCGCTGCCAACGCTATCATCGATCGCCGGACGATGGCCGAACTCCGCCTCCGGGGACAAGAATCGCCGCTCACGGTCGAGGTGACGTCCCCCTCTGCCTCGGTGCTCGCCGAGGAGTTTCGCGCCGCCTACCACCGGGTGTTTGGCTACAGTCCTCCCAACGACCGGACGATCGAACTCGTCAGCCTCCGCGCCATCGCCGCGTCGCCCGCCCGTCCGGCGGGTGCCGAATCGTTCGGCGAGTGCCAGCCAGTGGAATCCCTAACGATCATTCAATCCGGCACCAGCACCACCGTCGTGGAACAGGGATGGACGATGGCCGAAGGCACCAGGGGAACGCTCCTGCTCCGATCCGGAGCCTCCTCCCACAGCCACGAAGCGCACCGTCCGCAGGCCATCGAAGCCGAACTCTTTCGTAGCCGGTTCCGTTCGGTCGTCGAGCAGATGGGCGCCCTCCTCCGCCGCACCGCCGTCTCGACCAACGTGAAGGAGCGGGAAGATTACTCCTGCGCCCTTCTGGACGCGGACGGCCAACTCGCGGTCAACGCCCCCCACATCCCGGTGCACCTCGGGGCGCTCGGTCTCTGTGTGCGGGAGGTCGCCTCCCAATTCCCGATGGCTCCGGGTGACATGGTCGTGACGAACCACCCGGGGTTCGGGGGCTCGCACCTTCCCGACGTCACCGTCATCAGCCCGGTTTACGACGGCGCCGGCGAGCGGATCGCGTATGTCGCCAACCGCGCGCACCATGCCGAGATCGGCGGGCGCACCCCCGGGTCGATGCCACCAGATGCCGCCCACCTCGCGGAGGAGGGAGTGGTCATCCCGCCGACCTACCTCTACCGGGGAGGAACCCCCGACTACGCAGCCATCGAAAAGTTGTTGGGAACTGCCCAATTTCCATCGCGCAACGTGGTCGACAATCTCGCGGATCTGAAAGCCCAGGCCGCCGCCAACCTGACGGGCGTCACCGAGATCAGGTCATTGGCTGACGGCCACGGTGCGGAGACCGTCCGGCACCAGCTCGGCTCCATCTGCGAGCGGTCGGCGGCGGCCATGGCCGCGAGGATCGGTCGCCTCGAGCTGACCCCGGGGCGCGGAGCCGCAGAATCGCTGGATGACGGCACCCAGATCCGCGTCGCGATCGCCCGGACGCCCGACGGGCTGCACGTCGATTTCACCGGCACCGCCGCCAGTCATTCCGGTAGCCTCAATGCGACACCCGCCATCGTCCGCAGCGCCGTGCTCTATGTTCTCCGTCTGCTGGTCGACGACGACCTCCCCCTCAACGAGGGTCTCCTCCGCGACGTCAGCATCACGTTGCCGCGGTGCTTTCTCAATCCCGAGTTCGACGTTGCCGACCCCGCCCGGTGCCCCGCCGTCGTCGGCGGGAACGTCGAAACCTCCCAGCGCCTCGTCGATACCCTGGTCAAAGCATTCGGCATCCAAGCGTGCAGCCAGGGCACCATGAACAACGTGATCTTCGGGAACGCCACCTTCGGCTACTACGAGACGCTTGCCGGGGGTGCCGGCGCCGGCCCGGGCTACCACGGCGCCAGCGCCCTCCACACCCACATGACCAACACGGCGATCACCGACGTCGAGATCATCGAGTCCCGCTACCCGGTGCGCATCGAGCGCTTCGCCATCCGAGCCGGCACCGGCGGGCGCGGCCAGTTTACCGGCGGCGACGGCCTCGTCCGCGAGTACCGCTTTCTCGAACCGGTCACCGTGTCCCTCCTCAGCCAACACCGGAACACCGGACCGTTCGGCTGGGCCGACGGCGCCCCTGGAGCACCCGGGCACCAGGAGCTCGTCACCCCGACGGGCGAGACGATCCCCCTCCCCCACCTTGCGAAAATCGACGTCTACCCCGGGACAGTCCTCCGCGTGGAAACCCCGGGCGGCGGCGGCTGGAGCGTGGTTCCGGAAAGGTCGCTCCAGGACGGCGCATCGCCCCCCTCAATCCAATCCGCCCGTGAGGGATAACCCGGTCGGATCGCACACAAGGTCGAGAGCCCGAAACCGGGACAAATGGCGCGGTGCCGGCGACGCTCTGGCGCTCGGGGAGTGGCGTCATCCGGAGTGGCGTCATCCGGAGTGGCGTCATCCGGGGGCGCTGAGGATGTACGACCGACCGTGCCCTGCTCGGCCCTGCTCGCCGTTTGATCGGGAAGGAGAACGCTCCTACCATACCATTCAGATCGCTCCCCGGGCTCCCGCCGCACGGTGCGGACAGAGCTTATTCTCACCGCTGCGGCGGGACGCTGAAAAGCTGACTCTAACACCGGCCCGCGAACCGTAGCGGGCTTCCGCAATCATGGCCATCTCCCCATCGATCCGTGCTCGAACCAGCCTCTCCCGCCCGAAGCGCGCAAGCCGCAGCGGTTTTCCTGGCAATCCCCGGATTGACGGGATCCCATCCCACTCGGTACCAAGGGGACCGAGACGCACCGGCCGATCACTCGTCTTGCTGACGGCGGTGGTGGCATGGGGCGCTGGCTGGCTTCCGTGCTCCGGGGCGGAGCCGGGGCAAAGCGGGAGACCCCGGCTGATCGTGACGACCGACGGCGAGGCGGATGACCGGTGCTCGATGGTCCGGTTCCTTCTCACCTCCAACGAGTTTGAGGTGGAGGGTATCGTGAACAGCAGCTCCCAGTTCCACTGGGAAGGCGGGGACGGCTGGAACGCGCTCCATCCCGTTTCTTGGGTTGCTGACACCATCGAACTTTACGCGCAAGTGCATGCGAACCTGCTCTTGCACGACGCCGATTTCCCCGATCCCGAATATCTCCTGAGCCGGTGGAAAGTCGGCAACGTCAGCGCCATCGGAGAAGATCGCGAGCGCACCGAAGGTGCGGAGCTGATCGCCGAGGTTCTTCTGGACGGGAGCGACTCCCGACCCGTCTGGATCCAGGCGTGGGGCGGATGCAATACGATCTCCCGCGCCCTTCGAATCATCGAGGAAGAGCACCCCGCGAGAATGCAGGAGGTCGCCGACAAGCTCCGCCTCTACCTGATTTGGGAGCAGGACGGAACCTACCAGAGCTACATCCGCCCGAACTGGGAGCACTTGGGGATTCCGACCATCATTTCGGATCAGTTTGACTGCCTGGCCTACATCTGGTCGAAGGTACTCCCGGAACAGCAGAAGTCCTATTTCGAGGCAGACTGGATGCAGGAGCACATCACCCGCGGGCATGGACCGCTGTGCACCGCCTACGAACTCGTCGGCGGGGCGTTCCAAGCGGAAGGCGATACGCCGGCGTTCTTGCACGTAATCCCCAACGGCCTCCGCAGCGGCGAATCGCCCCGCTGGGGGGGCTGGGGCGGACGCTATGTTCTGGTGCGGAACAACGTTTGGATGGATCCTCCGCCGACCGGAGACTGGAAGCACCCCGACGGGCGCTGGACGATCGACAATAGCTGGTCCAAGAAACTGGAGGATGTTTCTGACCCCGAGCAACAGGCGATCCGAACCAGGTATTTCAAACCCATCTGGCGCTGGCTCGACGACGTGCAAAACGATTTCGCGGCGCGGGCGGACTGGTGCGTGAGGGACTATGCGTCGGCCAACCACCACCCGGTCATCCGGCTGGAGGACACGCCCCTGGAGATGGCTGTTGCCCCCGGGGAGCCGGTGGTTCTCGATGCGACGGCGAGCAGGGATCCGGATGGAGACGATCTCGAATTCCGCTGGTGGCCGTTCTGGGAAGCGGGCACCTATCCCGGCACGGACCTGCAGGAATCCCTCTCGCCGCGAG
>CAZKYJ010000008.1:19977-21625 GCA_964556355.1 uncultured Verrucomicrobiales bacterium
GAGCGGAACTCACCGTTCCAGCGGATGCGCGACCGGGCGAAGAAATCCACATGATCTGCGAAGTGACAGATGCGGGAACTCCCCCGCTCACGCGCTACCAACGGGTGGTGATCCGCGTGGAAAATCGCTAGCGCTCGCGCCCATCACCGGAGATCGGCGGCGATCGCGCGGCGGGGGGGCGACGACCGGCCCGCGCTGGACGGCGGCGGCCATAGCCAACGATCATGCCGGAAACCCACCCGGTTCTCCGACCGGCGGATTCCAGCGCCTGCTGCCAACCTGCCTACCAGAACTCCGCCTGCGCGAAGGTTGGCGCTACGCCGCCGGCTTCCACCGCCGGCGCCCGCGCCACGATCGCAGCGCTCATGGTGTTGCGCTCCGCGCAGGTCACGCGGACGTGCGAATGCCCGGCGCAGGCCAGCGCCTCGCTGACCGCCGCGGCGGCCAGTTCCGGCTGGTTGCAGTCCTCGCTGAGGTGGCCGAGAACCACGTTGCGGAGCCGCGCCGTGGCCGCCTCCGCCAAGAACGCCGCCACCTGGGTGTTCGAAAGGTGGCCGTGCCGCGCCGCGATGCGCTGCTTGGTCGACCAAGGACGCTTGGTGTCCTCCTCGAGCAGTCTCTCGTCGTAGTTGGCTTCGACAAAGATCAAGTCGACGTCGGCCAGGTGGGAGCGCATCACTCCGGTGACGAACCCGACGTCGCTCACCACCCCGACGGCCGCGCCGCCGCCGCGGACGACCAGCCCGATGGGTTCGACGGCATCGTGCGGCACGGGAAACGTCGTGAGTCTCAGCGCACCGACGGAAACCTCCCCGGCCCCGGGAATCAGCTTCCAACACTTGTCATCCGGCGCCTTGAGGATATAGCGTAGCGCCTCGTAGGTCAGGCGCGTGCAGTAGAGGGGCACGGAAAACTTCCTGCAAAAAACATCGAGGCCGCGGATGTGATCCCCGTGTTCGTGGGTCAAAATGATCCCGTCGAGGGTCGCGGGATCGACTCCCGCCGCCAACATGCGCAGGCAGATCTGCTTCGCGCTGAGCCCCGCGTCGACGAGAATCCGTGTGCCGCCCGAGGCCACCAGGGCACAGTTCCCCGAACTCCCACTTCCCAACACTGTCAGCTCTAACATTCTCTGGTGCCCCGCCTTTATTCTTTAAAGATTCTGAAGGATAATGCCCCTGCAACCACCACCCGCAAGCCCGCATTCTCCCCGCTTCGCGGGCGCCCCCTCCGCCGTGCGCAAACTCCTGCTCATCATCCTTTCGGTCGCCCTCCTGGGCGGGGCGTGGGCCGGATACTACGCCTACGACAAAGGGTTCAGCGCCAAGTGGAGACGCTTCATCAACGAGGAGTTCGAGAAGCGCGGCATCGAGGCGGAGATCGGCAAGCTCACCCTCGACCCGTTCCGCGGGCTGGTAGCCCGCGATGTCCGATTCTTCCAAGACGGGGAGCGCGAGGCCCTCCTCGCGGAGATCACGCGCATCGTCCTCGATGTCGATCTCGCGAACCTCGTTCGCAAGGAAGATTTCCTGAAGACGATCGACGTGCGGAATGCCGACCTCTCCCTTCCGCTCGACCCTGAAGATCCCGGCAGCGAACGCCTGGTCATCTACGATGTCAGCGCACGGGTTCTCATGCCCGAGGGAAG
>CAZKYJ010000009.1:0-7727 GCA_964556355.1 uncultured Verrucomicrobiales bacterium
AAGAGGGCAATAAACAATGCGAGGATGGTGAAGGTGTGTCCACCGTCCCACGGGCGTTCGTGCTTCTTCGCCCACCAGCCCAACCATCGGTGGAGCATCGCGGTGGCGATGCCGAGGAGTAGGAGTGTGCCAAAGATGGCGGGTCCATTGGCGGCCACATCAGGAAGCGCGCGGAAGGGATACACCACCCACCCGATGGCGAGATGCCAAATAGCCTGGAGAAACGGGATGACACCGTTGAAGAGATAGCTACCCAAAAAGAGGCCAATAATCGCTACGAGAATGGATCGGAGATATCTCACGGCAATTTCGGAGTCACCGCATCGAGCTCGGCACGGAGTCGCGCGACCAGTTTCGAGCGCTCCAAGTTAATGACCGTTCCATCGACGAGCAGCACATTCACCTCCGAGCCGTAGTCTTCGGACTCGTAGGCCAACACGCGGGAAGGTACGGAGTGGGTCGCCAGCCAGCCGACGTAGGAAAAGGGGATGCCTTTCGGGTGGATGCCCGCCCAGGCTTCCGGCGCGATCCCACTCATTTCCCGGTTGCTCGGAAACTTCCCGTCGTGCGACCCGGCGTAGGTCGCGAGTTCCTGGTGGAGGCGCGCGAGTGCCTCGCGGCGTGCGGCGCCGACCCACAGCTGCGGATCGCGCTGGGGCGACGCAAGCTCATAGGTGACCCCCGCCCGCCGCCACGCACCCGGCGTCATCAGCTCGCGGGCGCCCGAGACCATGGTGAGCACGACATAGAGGAGTAACCCGGAGATCAACATGAGACAGAGCGCGTGCTTGAAGTGGATCTGGGGGAGCTTCGGAAAGTCATCGGCCAGCGCGTTCCATGCCCAGCGCACGACGAGGGCGCAGAGGACGAAAACGGCGATGAAGAACGAGATGACTTCGAGGCGCGCCGCCGCCAGCTCTTCGAGCGACATGCCAGTCATCGTGGCGTGCGCAGCAGTCGGGCACAGGATTCCGAGCGCCGGGCAAAGTGGCAGGGACTTTAGTCCCTGACGGCAATGGAAGCCGCCGTGAGACGGGCTGGGGACCGTTCTGCTTTCGGCCAGGCCGTTCACCATCTAGTGATCTCCTTTCATCTGTGAGGCGATCATCGCTTGGAACAGTTCTTCGGGGGCGAAGCCGCTTTCTCCGTTCTTCGAGATAACGATGCGGGTGCTTCCACGGTAGGACGAACGAGCCGAGGCGATGACCACCGAGTGATCGGGCGAGGATTCGCGCAGACCGGCTCCGTAGTAAAGGAACGGTTCGCTGCCTATCCTGGCAATTGCGAGATTGCTCCACCGGTCGATATACTGCGCTTCCACCACGTCTTCGAGATTCTCCGGGTAGCGCCCATCGTGATCGGACGCGTAGAGGCGGGCGGCGAGCGCAAGCTGCCGGGCGAGGTTCTCATCACGCACCTGGTTTCCGAAGGAATACGGATTCTTAAAGAGTGGGTTTCCCGCCATCAGGCCGAACTGCCGGAGGATGCCCGTGCCGGCCATCGAGGCGGCGAAGAGCGCGAGCAGCAACGCGAGGATCGCTGCCGATTGCGCGATCCGCCAGTCGAGGGTGAATCGCCCCGCCAGCCAGCGCAACGAACGGTGCAAGATGAGTGAGGCGATGCCGAAACCAAGAGTCGCGCTGATAAACATCCCCGTATTTCCTCGCATCCGGGGGAAGACATCTCCGAGGTAATATGCCCACCCGAAGACAAATCGCCAAAGGACGGCGAATAGGGAGATGAAGAGATCTGCCAACGGCAATAACGCCAGGCATCCGAGGATCAAGAACACGATGAGAAAACCTCGCGACGGCTTTCCGTGTTCCAAGCCTCTCGCTGGCGGCTTATTGTTTTGCTCCGTCATCGGGGTAGGTGGGCATGGCGGCGTCGAGTTCCTGCCTGAGCCGTTCGATGAGTTCGTATTGCCGCATTTGAATGACGGTGCCATCGACTAACAGGACATTTCTCATGTCCCCGTAGTCCTCGGTCTCGTAGGCCAGGATGCGATCGGGATTCGAACTCGTTTTCAGCCAGCCGACATAGGCGAGCGGTTCGCCCTCCGGGTGGATGCCCGCCCACACCGCGCGGTCGATCCGGCTCATCTCTGGGTTGGTGGGGAAAGCGCCGTCGTGGGATTCGGCGTAGGCCACCAGCTCGCGATGGAGGTTGGCGAGCGCTTCGAGCCTCGCCGGTTTGAGCCAGGTATGGGGAGCACCTTTCGGCGTCGCGAGTTCGTAGGTGGAGCCGACGCGGTTCCACGCGCCCGGTGTCATCAGCTCCCGCGCGCCGGAGATCATGGCCAGCACGACGTAGAGGAGCAAGGCCGAGAGCACCATGAGAAAAAGCGCGTGCTTGAAGCGGATCGCTGGCAGCACGGGAAGGACTTCGGCCAGCGAGTTCCACGCCCAGCGCACCACGAAGGAGCATAGGACGAAGACCAACAGGAAAAACGAGACCGCGTCGAGCCGCAGCTTGGCCACCTCCTCCAAGGTGAACGAGAAGCTCGGCATCCCGGCGATGAGAGTGGGCGGGATCATTCTTGGGTTGGAGCTTGCAGCTGCTCGGCCAGCATGCGTTGAAAATCTTCTTCTTTGTAGCTCGAAACCGAACCGTCGTTGGTGCAGGCGAGGCGCCGGGTTCCCGACGAGCGCGGGCGGGCGGCGGCGAGGACGATGAGGCGATGCGAGGCGTCCTCCCGCATGCCCGCACCGAAGTAGAGGGGAGGCTCGGGAAAACGACCCGGATCCCCGGGCGAAAGTACGAGACTTGCCCACCGGTCAACGATGCCTTCGCGAACCACGTCTTCGAGATTATCGGGATAGCGCCCATCGTGGTCGATGGCATAAATCTTAACTGCGAGAAAGATCTGCTGGATCTGCTTGATCTCTCTGACCTCAGTCGTGTTGTTGATCCCGCCGCTTTCGATCGTCGGGTTGGTGATCAGCCAGCCCGTGTGGCGGCCAAGTCCAGTCCCGCTGATGGCTGCGGCGAAGAGCGCGACGAGGAGGGCGAGGGATGCGGCCGTATGTTTGAACCTCCATGCACGCTGCAGACATTTTGCCAGCCAACGGCACGACCGGTGGAGGATGAAACCGGCGGCGGCGAGCGCTCCGGCAACGCTCGCGAGCATGGCTGGGTCGGCTCTAATCTCCGGGAAGACCCGCCCAAAAAAGAGTATCCATCCGAAGACGAGATAGAAGGGAAACTCGAAAAGTATCTGCAGTTTCGGAAAGATCGGAACCAAGAAAATGAACAGGATCAGGCAGGCGAGCAGGCTGCCGAAAATCCTCCATAGACAACTCCCCTCGGCATCCATCGGTGGTGGCATCATCGGGTTCATTGCCCATCGTCCGTTCTGGATTGTACCCGGTCGATGACGTCATCGAGTTCCCGGCGGAGGCGTGCATCGAGCGCCCTCGGGTTCATCGCATGCACCGTGCCGCCGACCGTGAGCACCATGGGGTTATCGAGTTCGGGATCGTTTTCGTAGGCGACGATCCGGTCGCTTTGGGAACTGGTTCCCAGCCATCCGATGTAGGAAAAGCGTCGATCGTCCTCGCCGTTTCCATTCCAGATGGCCGTGTCAAAGCCGCTCGTTTCGGGGTTCGGCGGAAAGGCGCCGGCGTGGCTCTCGGCATACGAGAGCAAAGCCAAGTGGAGCCGTTGCAAGGCATCTTCTCTCGCGCTGTCGGCCGGTGGTGTGCCGTCGAGATCGGTGACGGCGAGCTGGTAGGTGAGCCCTTCTTTTTCCCACGCGCCCGGTGTCAGCAGCTCCCGAGCGCCGGCGATCAGCCCGAGGACCACGTAGAGGAGGAGGGAGGCGAGGAGCACGAGGCAAAGCGCGTGCTTGAAGCGTATAGGAGGAAGCGTTGTGACCACCTCGGCCAACGAGTTCCACGCCCAGCGCACCACGAGCGCACAGACGAGAAAGACGAGGAGGAAAAACGAGATCGCCTCGAGGCGCGCTTCGGCTAGATCGTTGAATGAGAAGCTCGGCATCCCGGCGCGGGCGCTGGCAGTGACGAGCGCGGACAGCACGAATGCGATGAGTGGTGCGGGTCTCACGGCGCGGGCTTGAGTTGTTCCGCGAAGATGCGTTGGAAATCTTCTTCGGTGTAAGTGGTGACCGATCCGTCGCTCGTCGCGGCAATGCGTTTGTTGCCGCGGTACCGGGGTCTGGCGGAGGCGAGGACGAGCCGGTCGCCGGGGGACGCGTCGGTGAGTCCGGCGCCGAAGTAGAGGAGGGGTTCGAGTTCGCCGGTGGTGTGATCGCGGATGACGGCGAACTCCTCCCAACGCTCCATGATTCCTTCGCGAACGAGATCTTCCAACCGGTCGGGATAGCGGCCCTCGTGGTCTGTGGTGTAGAGCATGAGTCCAAGGAAGAGCTGACGCATGTTGTTGGTGTCTTTGATGACGATGCCTTGCGACGTATTGACCACCATTGGATGCCTCATGAGCCATCCGACCTGGTGGCCGATGCCCGTGCCGCAGATCGACGAGGCGAAAAGGACGATGAGGAGAACGAGGAGCGAAACCGTGTGGCGCGGCGACCACTGTCGCCCGCCCTGCCGCGCCCACCAGCGGGCGACTGCGTGCAGGAGTAGGCCGCTGACGCCGAGGGCGAAAAGTCCGCTGGCGATCATTCCGGGATTGACCACCATGCCCGACAGCGAGCGCCGCAAGAACGGGAACCAGCCGATGGCGAGGCGGGCGATGCTCTCGAAAAAGCCTGGCATGGCCAGGCTCAAGAAGAGAAAGATCACGGTCACGAGGATCGCGAGAAAGCAGCCGCCCACGGACCCCGTCAGTCGTTTCCAGCGGCGGGCTTTGGGGGGGGCGCTCATCGGGGCGCCTCCGGTGTTGTCGCTGGTCTGATGTTCGCGAGCTCACCTTTGAGCCGAGCCTTGAGCGCGCCCGCCGACATCCTCACGATCTCGCCATCGACCTGCAAGACGTGGCGCGTCGCGCCGCTGGAGACGGGTTCGTAGGCGAGGATGCGCTCCGGTTGGGCGTCGGTCCCCAGCCAGCCAACATAGGAAAACCGGTGCCCGTCGCGATTGATCCCCGACCAGACGGAGGACTCGAAGCCGCTGGTCTCCGGGCTGGCGGGAAAGGCTCCGTTGTGCTCGCCGGCATAGGCGATGAGATTGGCGTAAAGCCGTCGGAGCGCGCGGTGGCTGGGTGCTTCGGCGTCGGTCGAGCGCGGTGCGTGGGCATCTTCCTCGGAACGCAGCCGGTAGGTGATGCCCGATTTCTCCCACGCCCCCGGTGTCATGAGCTCGCGCGCGCCGGAGATCATCGTCAGGATGACGTAGAGCAGGAGCCCGGACAGCAGCATGAGACAGAGCGCGTGCTTGAAGCGGATCACCGGCAGCGACGGGAAGACGTCCCGCAACGAGTTCCACGACCAGCGCACGACGAAGGCGCAGAGGATGAAGGTGAGGACGAAAAATGAGATCGCGTCGATCCGCGCTCCGGCCAGCTCGGTGAGCGAAAAACTCGCCATCCCGGCGTGGGCGGGGGAGGCGATCGCGGCGAGGGGCACCGCTGCGACGATCCCTACTTTGCCGCGGGTGGTCATGGTTCACGCTAGGCTGTGTTCTACCAAATTTCCAGATGGGCGATCTAGGATTGGCGTGTTCTCGCCGGAGGAGGCGCGGGTTCTCTCCGCCCCCGTCGCCCAGCGTGAGAATACGCGCTTCGACCTCAGCCTCGGCTTCCCGCAGATCTTCCCGGTCGAGGAATTCGGGATGGCCAAGAAGGGGGCTCCGGTGGTGTCTGGGGCGCCGGGCAAATAGCGGGACGAGTTTGCCTGCGACGCGGTGGGGGAGGTTGCGTCGGTTCCCGTGCGGTGGTCGCGGCCGGAAGAAGGGTGGGATCGTCCCCCGGCGGTTACGGGTAGGATCGACTGGCTTCGGTCGCTAGGATCGTAGTCACGTTAACGCCATAATAGCTATGTTGCCAAGTTGGGCAAAAAGTGGCTGGCCAGCGGTTTTGATCCTCGTTTCTTTCATGGTTCCCATAGCGGATTTCGGGGGCTAACATACCGTCGTTATGCCTTCTGCCACCGCCGCCCCGCCCGCTCTCGATTTCGGTTCCGCTTGGGACTATGCGCCGGCGCCGGAATCGATCCCTGTGGGATTGAAGAATACCTACGATCTCTTCATCCGGGGAAAGTTCGTGAAGGCGCGGGGCGGCAGGACGTTCGCCTCCACCAACCCGGCGACGGAGGAGACGCTGGCGGAAATCGCGGAGGCGGGAAAGACGGAGGTGAACCGCGCCTTCACAGCGGCGCGCGATGCCTTGGATGGCCCGTGGGGGAAGATCTCGGCGGCGGAGCGCGGGAAGTATCTCTACCGCATCGCGCGGATGGTGCAGGAGCGGTCCCGCGAGCTCGCGGTTCTGGAGACGATGGACGGCGGGAAGCCGATCAAGGAGTCGCGCGACGTCGACCTGCCGCTGGTGGCGGCGCATTTTTTCTACTACGCGGGCTGGGCGGACAAGCTGGCCTACGCCTTCCCGAACCGTGCCGTCGCGCCGGTTGGGGTCTGTGCGCAGGTCATCCCCTGGAACTTTCCGCTACTGATGGCGGCCTGGAAGTTGGCGCCGGCCTTGGCCTGCGGGAACGCGGTGGTGCTGAAACCGGCCGAGACGACGAGCATCACGGCCATGCACCTTGCAGAGATCATCGCCGATGCGGGCGTGCCGGAAGGGGTGGTCAACATCGTGACCGGCGGCGGCGGGGTCGGCCGGATGGTGGTCGAGCACCCGGAGGCCGACAAGATCGCCTTCACCGGGTCGACCGAGGTCGGGAAATCGATCGCACGCTTCCATGCGGCGACGGGCAAGCCGCTGACGCTGGAGCTCGGCGGCAAGGCGGCCAACATCGTTTTCGAGGACGCGCCCCTCGACCAGGCCGTCGAGGGCATCATCGGCGGGATCTACTTCAACCAGGTACACGTCTGCTGCGCGGGCTCGCGCCTGCTGGTGCAGGAGTCTGTGGCGGAGAGGGTCATCGCTAAATTGCGGAACCGGATCGCCACGCTCCGGGTGGGGGATCCCCTCGATAAGAATACCGATGTCGGTGCGATCAACTCCCATGCGCAGCTCTGCCGGATCCGTGAGCTGGTTCAGTCGGGCGTGGACGAGGGCGCGGAAATCGTCCAACCCGACGCGAAGCTGCCGGGCAAAGGCTACTTTTTTCCGCCATCGTTCTTCACCGGGGCGACCGCGTCCCACCGGATCGCCCGCGAGGAGATCTTCGGGCCGGTCTTGTCAGTGATGACCTTCCGCACGCCGGAGGAGGCCGTCGAGCGCGCAAACAACACCATGTACGGCCTGAGCGCCGGCGTGTGGACCGACAAGGGGAGCAAGATCTTCGAAGTGGTGAGCCGGTTGCGGGCCGGCGTCGTCTGGGCGAATACCTTCAACAAATTCGACCCGACGAGCCCGTTCGGTGGATACAAAGAATCCGGCTTCGGTCGCGAGGGCGGGATCCACGGGCTTCGCCCCTACGTGCGGCTTTCCTAGAAGAGCATGCGTAAGCGGGGGTCGGTGTGCCAATCGTTGTGAAACCAGTTATTCCTATCTCGATCTTCATCATCGTTTCCCTTGCCCTGTCATCGTGCAGCTCGGTGCGTCCCGACGGAGCTACCGACGTGATTTTCAACGGCACGGACCCGCTCCCCAACACCGAGGTGGAGGCGCAGCGTCCGAGCACCTTC
>CAZKYJ010000009.1:7737-21405 GCA_964556355.1 uncultured Verrucomicrobiales bacterium
GAACCATTCCCTAGCGGCCCCGTGCGCTGGAAAATGCACTTCTAAATCTAAACCCGGCGCCGCCTACGGCCCGGCACCTAGAAATTCAGGATACAGCAGCAGCGATCAATTAAAGGGACGTGACATTAATTGTTGCGGCGTGGAGACGGGTGGTTCACGGTATGAGGATGAGGCGCCGCCGGATTTTAGGGGATGCGACGATTCCGAACGTGTATCACGTCTACTCGCGGATCATTAATAGGGAGAGCCGGCTGGGTTTGTCGGAGCGCGAGGGGTTCGAGCGGTTGGTGAATGCCCACGCGAGGATGGCCGGGGTAGAGGTTCTCGCTTTCGCGATCATGCCGAATCATTTTCATCTTCTTGTGCGCGTCCCGGATCGCGTGCGGGCTGAGTTGGAAGTGGATGATCGGGTGATTCTGGAGCGCCTGTCGGCAGTCTACTCGGGCGAGTCGGTCGAGAGAGTTCACGCGAAGCTCGACCACCTGCGAGCGGTTGGTGAACGTTCGGCCTACCATGCGTTCCGGCGGCAGTTTCTCGATCGGATGCATGACCTGTCGGTCTTCGTCAAAGAGGTGAAAGCACGCTTCACCATGGGCTACAATCGAGCGAACAACCGCTCCGGCCCGCTTTGGGAAGACCGCTTCCGAAGTGTGTTGCTGCAAGGGGATGATCCGTCGCTCGTGCTCGTCGTGGCCACCTACATCGACCTGAATGCCGTTCGGGCCGGTCTGGTTGCGGACCCAAAGGACTATCGTCACTGCTCGTACGGCGCAGCTCTGGGTGGCGATCGCTCGGCCGCCGAGGCCATCGGGCGGCTTCTCGGGCTGGAGATCGGGGCGGCGCCGGCACGCCGGGAGGCGCTCGCGCAGTACCGACTGCTGCTATTCTCCCGTGCGCTTCCGTCGTCGGGCACCGTTTCCGGAGGGGCGAAACGGCGAGGGGGGGTGCCGGTGGAGCGCGTCCGCAAGGTGTTCGATTCCGGGGGACACCTGCCGGCTTTGGAACTGCTGCGGTGCCGGGTACGCTACCTGACGAACGGGCTTGCGCTCGGGTCGCACGCCTTCCTCGAGGCCCTGTTCCCGGGGCGGGCAAAACGTCCGCGCAAGGCCGACCTCGGTGACTTGGCGGTGCTTTGTGAGGTGCGGGGCGAGGCGGTGTCTCCCGGGGCGGAGATGGCGCAAGTCGGGGAGGCGTGACGGGCGGGTCTCCCCCTCACTGGCCTCGTTAGCGGACCAGAATCGCGCCTCCGTCAGAAGCGCGGTAGGGTTCGCCGGTGCGCCGGAATTCGTTGCCCTCGCCGACGACGGTGGCGTCGCGCAGGGCCCAGAACCCGACCTTGGCGCGATCGACGGTATTCCCGGTCGCCACGACGTGAACCGGTCCGCCCGCGCGGCGGCGGCTGCCGTGCGCCCCGGCGGGCCAGGCGTCGCCGTCGGCCTTGACCGGGTAGTCGACCCTGACAAACCGACAATCGCGCACTTCGCCGCCGGTGTTCGCCTTCCAGCGGATGGCGCGCACGCCCTTGTAGAACCCGGTGTTGAAGATGCGGAGATCCTGGCAGTGGTCATTCTGAACCATCTTGTCGCCGCCGCCCCAGAAATGGCTGTCTCGGATGGTGACGGAGCGGGTGTTTTTCTGGCAGGTGAAAGCGTCCTCGCAGATGGTGACCGCCTGGAGGTTGATGAAGGTGACGTCGTCCACTTCCGGATGCGCGCGCACCGCGTTGTGGCTCGTCCATGGCAGACCGCCGACGTGGACGCCGTCGGGCGCATTTTTGAAGGCGAAATTCTTGACCGTTACACCGCTGGTCATGACGTGGAGGATCGGCGGCTGGTACTCGACCTGCCCGCAGTCACCCGGGCCGCGCCAGTCGTGGAGCACGTTCTCGAAATCGTAGACGCCCGGCTCCCGGAGGTAGATCGTCTCGGTGACCGTCTTCGAGCCATTGAGCTTCGGGCGCGGAACCTTGAGTGGCGGGCCGTGCAAGATCGAGGCGCACGAGGACAGGAGGAGGGCGATCAGCCCGAGGGCGATGGCGCGCGCGCCGCTGCCCGGCACCGTCACGGCACGATCTCGACCGGCGTGCCGAGCTCGACGTTCTGGTAGAAAGTCAGGGCCATCTGCTTCGGCATGCGGATGCACCCGTGGGAGGCGGGTGAGCCGGGGTTCGGGATCGGGCCGGCATGCATGCCGATGCCCCGGTTGGTAAGGCGCATCCAGTTGGGCATCGACGCCCCGCGGAAGTAGCCGCCGCTGGGAGGGCTGTCCGTGCGCGTATCCGCGTCGCTATTGATGAGATCGCCATCGGCGTCGTAGATCCGCCCGTAGAGGTTCGATCGCTTTTCGGCCTTTTTCTCCAGGATCGTGTACTGGCCCGTCGGCGTGCTATGACCGGGCCGGCCGGTGGCCACGCGCGAGCGGCCGACGAGGATCCCGTCTTTAAAGAAGTAGGCGGCCTGGTCGCTGAGATCGATGGTGATTGATGGGGCACCGGTGATCCCGTCACCGGCCCAGTAGGAAAACTGCGCGGGTGGGGGTGGCGACGCCGGTGGTTCGTCCGGGACGGTGGCGCAGCTCGCGGCGAGGAGGGCAAGGCCGGCGACGAGCCCTCGCGTGGATGACTGGGAAGTATGGGTGGAAGGCATGGGTTCGTGGCGACTTTACGGGCACTGCTCTACGCGCTGATGGCCGGATTGACAATCCGGGACAAGCGGGCTGCGGGAACGATCCCGTGCACGTCTTACGCATCGAAGCGGACCACGGACGGCGGGACGCCGCCTCCCCGGACGACCACCGAGTAGCTCCGCCCGCTCTCGACGCCGGGGAACGAGAGCTCATGCCGGTGCCGACGTCCGCGGAGGATGGGGAAAACCGAAGCGATCGGTGTGCCTGGTGAGCCCTCGGCGTCGGCCGCCAGCAAGGTCACTTCGGGGACGAGGAGGCGGGCGGAAACAAACCGGACGAGGGCGCTTTCCGTGGTGCGGTCCCAGCGGACATCGATCGGTGAGAAGCACTCGATGGAGGGGGATGCGGATGGGCTGATGCTGCCGTCTATCGCTTTCATTGTCTCGCCCATGTTCGACGTGGCGTGGCGCCGCATATTCAATGGTGGCGGTGGCTTGCGCCGGGGCGCGGGTGGGTATCCTATAGGGGGGTGCTTCCCATCCCGTCCAGCCCGCCCGTCGGCCCCGTCATCGTCGGCCTCGTCGTGGCGTTGGTTCAGCCGTTCCTCCTGTCCGCGCAGGACGCCGGCGCCGGTGCGTCCGTCCGGGACGAGGAGGGCATCGCGCCCTCCGCCTACACCCGTGCCGATGCCCGTACCATGCTCTTCTCGGTGCCGGCGCCACGCGGGCAAATCCTCGACCGTACCGGCGCGCCGTTCGCCCATACCGAGATCGCCTACCACCTCGGCATCCGATTGCCGAATCTGGGCGACGACCCGGCCGACACCGATATCCTCCACGCCGCCAAAATGAGCACGGACAAGGCGAACGCGCTCCTCGGCACCCGCTTCGGGCTCGATGGCGAGGACATCCTGACCCACTACGAACACCGGCGCTGGCTCCCGCTCCGGCTCTCCCCGGTTCTAACAAGCGCACAACTCGACAAGGTCCGACCGTTGGCCGACGACGCCGCATCGGGCCTCGGCCTCGAGACCGTCTACCTCCGCCGCTATCCGGCGGGGCGCGCCGCTGCCCACATCATCGGCTACGTCGGGCGCAAGACCCCGCTGGAGACCGGCGAGGTCGTCGAGGGCGAACTCCTCTTCGAGGACTACGAGGGACGGTCCGGGCTGGAAAAGATCTACGACGAAAAACTTGCGGGCACGCCGGGACGGGTGAACCTGATCTTCGATGGCGACGGGCGCGTGCTCTCGAAGACCATCGTCAACCCGCCCGTCCCCGGGCGCGACGTCGTCCTCACCCTGAACCTCGCCATGCAGGAGCTGGCCGAGCGCGTCCTGGAGAGCGATGCCAAACGCGGGGCGCTCGTGGCGCTCGATGCCGCCCGTGGTGATATCTTGGCCATGGCCTCGTGGCCGACGTTCGATCCCAACGCCTTCGTCCCCGCCATCTCGGAGAGCGACTACGCCAAGCTGCGGGACGATCCGGCCAAGCCGCTCTTCCCCCGCGCCTATGCCTCGGCCTACCCACCGGGATCCACCTTCAAGCCGGTCGTCGCCCTCGCGGCGCTCGACCGGGGCACCGTCAGCCCCTGGTCGACCTACTACTGCCCGATCTCCATCGACATCGACGGCCGTGATTTCCACAACTGGAACCGCAAGAGTGCCGAGGGCGACCTCGACGTGCGCGGTGCCCTCGCGCGCTCGTGCAACACGTGGTTCTACCAGGCCGGCATGGACACCGGGGCGGCGAATATCGACTACGCCGCCCGGCTCCTCGGTTTTGGCGAGCCGGTGCAGCTGCCGCTGGAAAACGCGACGGCGGGAAGCCTCCCGGAGGGACTGACATTGCGCCAGAAGACCGCCAACTTCTCCATTGGCCAGGGGGATGTCACCGCCAGCCCCCTGCAGATTGCCGCCGCCCTCGGCGCCATCGCCAACGGGCGCTCGCTCCCCCAGCTCCGCCTGGTCGGGCAGATCCAGGACTACGAGCACCGGATCCTCGAGTACGCGCCCACCGCCTCCCGGGGCATCCTCCCGTTCGCCTCCACCCACGTCCGCGCCGTGCAGGACGGCATGTGGCAGGTCGTCAACACCGGGCGCGGCACCGGAAAATCCGCCGCGCGGGACAAACCGGAGATCACCGGGAAAACCGGTACCGCCCAGTGGGGGACGGTCGGCGGCCTGCCCCGCTACCTCTCGCTCTTCGGGGGCTTCACCCTCTCGTCCAATCCCCAGATCGCTTTTGTCGCCGTCTACGAGGGCGCCCCTGGCGAGACCGTCGCCGGCTCCCGCCAGGCGGCTCCCATGATCGCCTCGTTCCTCGACGGCGTCTACGGCTCGCCCGAAACCTACGCTCTCGAAGAGCCGGAGCTCCTCGACCGCCCCGGTTCCCCGGCGGGCGAATACGCCGAGTACGGCGAAGCCGGTCCCGGTCGCTCCGACCAGCCCGTCTACATCCCCGCCATCCCCACCGGCCCCGCCACCGCCGGGCAGGAGGAAGAGCGCGGCGTCAGCGGGTTCTTCAAACGCCTCTTCGGCAACTGATCCCATGCCCTCGTCCCGCCCCAACACCCGCCGCCGCCGGCCCTGGTTCCGCCGCCTCTTCACCCGCCGCCGGCTCGCCGTCGGGGCGCTCGTTCTGGTGGCGTTAGGACTGATTGTCGTCGCGGTGCTCGCCTTCTACCTCGCCCCCTACGCCAAGCGCGCCGAGGGCTACGATCTCGCCCGGATCCGCCAGATCGAAGAAGGGTCGACCGTTTACGGCGGCGACGACGAACTGATCGGGTCGATCTTCGTCGAGAACCGGCGCCTCGTCGGCATCGAGGCCATGCCCGAGCACCTCATCGATGCGCTCGTCGCCACCGAGGACGCGCGCTTCTACCGGCACGGCGGCGCCGACCCCATCGGCATCGTCCGTGCCGCGCTGGCTAACTACCGGGCGGGCCGCACGACCCAGGGGGCCAGCACGGTCACCCAGCAGCTCGCCCGCCAGTGCTTCGAGCTCCAGGAGCGCTCCATCGAGCGCAAGCTCGTCGAGGTTTTCCTCGCCCGGCGCATCGAGAAAAAGTTCAGCAAAGAGCAGATCCTCGAGGCCTACTTCAACCGCATCTACTTCGGGAGCGGGTTCTACGGCGTCGAGGCCGCCGCCCGCGGCTACTTCGGGAAACCGACCAAAGAACTCACCATCGGCGAGGCCGCCACCCTCGTGGGGCTTATCAAGCGGCCCAACGCCTACTCGCCCTACAACAACCTCGAGCTCGCCACCGAGGGCAGGAACCACGTCCTCGGCCGCATGACCGCCGAGGGCTACCTCAACGAGCGTGACCGGGTCCTGGTCGAGAGCCAGCCGCTCCTCGTCCTCCCCGTCGAGCAGCGCGAGGCGCGCACCTCCTACATCCTCCAGGAGGTCCGCCGCAGGGCACTGGCCATCCTCGGCAACGATGGGATCGGCCGGGACGGCCTCAAGATTTACACCACCGTCGATACCGCGCTCAGCGACGCCGTGCGAACGGCCATCCGCAGTCGCCTCGACGAGATCGAGGCGCTTCCCGACTACCCCCACCGCACCGTGGCCGACTACCGCACCGACGGCGCCCGCAGCTCCGGTGACCCCGCCTACCTCCAGGCTGCCGCCGTCGTTCTCGACAACAAGACCGGCGCCCTCCTCGCGTCCGCCGGTGGCCGCGACTTCGCGGACAGCGAGTTCGACCGCGCCTTCCTCGCGCGCCGCCCCCCGGGCACCGCCTTCACCCCCTTCGTCTTCGGCGCGGCGTTGGCCTCCGGCCTCAGCCCCTACACCATCGTCCTCGACGAGCCCATGGACAACCGCAAGGTCATGGTCGGCGGGATGCAGGGGCTGCTCGCCGAGTGGGACCAGCCGGAGGGGGCCATCTACCGCGGTCAGATCACCGCCCGGCAGGCCATCGCCGAATCGAAGAACGCCGCCACCGTGCGCCTCGGCGAGCAGGTCGGCACCGACAAGGTCATCGACTTCGCCCAGAAGGCCGGCATCGCCTCCCCGCTCAAAGATTACCCCGCCACGTTCCTCGGGCAGAGCGAGGTCACCGTCGACGAGATGGCGCTCGCCTACACGGCGTTCGGAGCTGGAGGTGACCGGCCGGAGAAGGTCACCGCCATCCGCCGGATCGAGGACGCCGATGGTCAGGTTCTCTACAGCGACCCTCTCACCCACCCGAGCACCCGCAGCGTGCTCTACCCGCTCGGCGACTACCAGGTGCACGGCGCCCTTGCGGAGACGCTCGAGAGGGGCAACGCCCGGATCGCGATCGACGAACTCGGGCTCGCCCACGTCCCCGCCGGTGGCAAGACGGGCACCGCCTACGGGTTCACCGACGCATGGTTCGTCGGCTACACCTCGGCGGTCACCTGCGCGGTCTGGGTCGGTTTCGACCAGCCGAAGACGATCTTCGACGGTGCTACCGGCGCCCGTCTCGCCCTTCCCATCTGGTGCGATATCATCAATGCCAGCCTCGCCGCCCACCCGGGCAGCCCGTTCCCGATCCCTCCCGGAACCGTGCCGGTCGAACTCTGCAACCGCACCGGCCAGCGCGCCACCGACGCCTGTGAGGAACCGACCTACATCCCGGCCATGGGCAAGGAATTGACCGTCCGCAGCACCCACATCGCCCAGGTCCCTTCGGCCGAGAAACGGCACCTCACCGAATGCCAGTTCCACTCGGGAGAGGACTCGCCCGGGGATCGGATCTTCCCTCGCGCGACGCCCATTCGCCCCGGTGGCAGCGGTTCGCCGGCGAGCAAGCTCGTCCCCATGCAGGCCGCCACGCTTGATGCCTACGGCGCCAACCCCGTCTTTCCCCGGACCCCGGCGCTCGTCGGAGACGAGGACGATCCTTTCGGGACCCTCGTCGCCCAGGTTGTTCCGCGCCCCGCCATCATCGCCCCGCCCGCCGCTGAGGAACCACCCAGGGCCGAACCCGTCGGGGCAGGGGAAGTCGGGGATCAGCCGATGGAAACCCTCATCCCGCGCGCGGTGCCGGTGCAGCCATCCGAGGCCGAGATCCCGCGCGCCCTACCCGTCAATCCCGGCGTCCCACGGGACAATCGCCCGATCTTCATCCCCGCCCGCGACCCGAGAGAACCCGCCCCACGCGCCGTTCCCTACCGGCGGTAGGCATCCGCTGATAGCGTCCGCGAAACAACGGCCCCCCATCGGGGCGCCGCCTCCGGCCCAACCGGGGCCGGTTTCGATCGTGGTGTGCTTGGAGAGAGTTTAAGAGATGAAGGAACCGTCACCAGAAGAGGGGAGCCTCAAACCACGGGATACGGATTCTCCCACTCCGGATGTCACCCTTCCTGCTTGCAAGAGTGGCCGACCGATCGTTCTTTGAGATAGGCGCTGGCCTGCGCCTCCCTCCGGGAAGCCCTGTGCGGGAGAGCCGCCGCAGGGATCTGCGACGTGGCGGCCGATAACGGGCGCCTCTAACTCGATCTTCGAGGATGAAGAGCCTTCCTATTTGTTCGGCAAACCGCCTGATCCCGAGCTTGCTCGCGACAGCCTTCTTCCAGGCGGGCGTCCTTTCGGCCTCGGAAGATCTGGTCACCCCCGAGATGGTCGATGAAGAACCGGGAGCGGGACGATGCGTACGGCAAGTGTCGCCAGAGTATCGGGCCACCAAGGTCTATCATGCCCTCTATCTTCCAACGAACTGGAAACCCGGAGGAAGCTTCCCGGTGATTGTCGAATACACTGGCAACAAGTGGATCAAATGCGGTTCGAGCGGCGAGGTCAAAGATGCGAATCTAGCCTATGGCCTCACTGGGGGCAGAGACTTCATCTGCGTGTCCATGCCCTATATTGACAATGACGGACAAGCCAATGCCCATTTATGGTGGGGTGACAGGCAAGCGACGGTTGAATACTGCAAAACCAATCTACCCAGAATATGCCGACATTTCGGAGGAGATCCGAATCGTGTCTTTATCTGCGGATTCTCGCGGGGAGCAATTGCAGCGAGCTATATTGGATTGGCTGATGACGAGATTGCCGCCTTATGGAAAGGCATGTTTGCCCACGACCACTTCGACGGGCACAAGGAATGGAGCTACCCGGAGAGCAGCCGCCAGGCTGCTCTCGAGCGCTTGGCACGCCTGCGGGGGCGGCCCGTGTTCGTAAGCAGCGGCACCGAGGAGTTGGCAAACGATGGGCCGGAGGGTTTCTTGAGGGCGCATCTGAACTTGGCGAACTTCACCTTTCTAAAGGTGCCCGTAGCAGAGATCTTCTCGATCCCCGATGGTGGAGTCATTCACCCCCATACCGATCTTTGGATGCACCGCGAGAGTGCCTATAGAGATTTCGCGCGGGCGTGGCTCCACCAACACCAGTAGCGCCGCACGACGTTGCGCCGGATGAAAGCGCCCGGGATGAGACGATCACATACGCGCTCCCGATCGACCGTGCCTCGTGGTCACAGCGGACCGGGGATCCAAGGATGGTCGCACTGAATCTTCTCGTTTCGAAGTGCCGGGCATCGGCGTCGCCGGGAGCGGTTCCGGATTTAGCCGGCACGCGGTGGAGCGCATCGGGCTCCGGACGGTGTCTGGGCGGACTCGCCGGGGTTCCGCCGCCGCGAACCGGTACCCTACTGGCTGGCCTCGATGCGGAGATAGCTCGCGGCGGCGCCCGGCACGCCGATGTTGAAGGTGACGAGATCGATCCCGTCGCCGATCGGGACGACCGCCTCTTCCGTGGCCGAACCGAGGGGAGTCCAGTCAACGAGATCATCCGAGCCGAGTATCGAATAGGTGAGATCGTGGGATCCTGCCGCCCGGCGGCGCGAGGTCAACATCGTCTCTCCAGACGCGAGAGAAACCGTAGGTTGGATCAGGTCCGCATCCGGCAGGTGTGGGTCGCCGCCGAAGGCGAATTCGGCGAGGCGGGTCACGCCGTCCTGCTCGTCGTCGCGATCCCATTCCGGGACGCCGCCACCGAAGTTGCGGTAGTGCCACGCCTCCGAAACCTGCGAGCCCGCACCGGCGAGCGCCGCGATCTCGGCCGGGTTCAAGGCGCGACGGAAGATATGCACCTCATCGATCGTGCCCGTGAAGTTGCGGCCTTGCGAGTCGACACCCACCGTTGCGGCGGTCGGCGCGGTATCGAGCGCCATCGCCTGCACGGCCGATACGGACTCGAGCGAACCGTCGACATACAATTGCACGTCCTCGACGTTCGGCGTGCCATCGTTTTCCCAGGTGAAGGCGACGTGGTGCCAGGCACTATCGCGGAGGTCGGTGCTGCCGACGATGAACCCGCCGTCGACTTCCACCCGGATGGCCCCGGCGGTGCCATTGTTGTCCTGGACCCGGAAATGGAGCTTGCGCCCGTTGGCCGACGCGTTGCCCCAGGCGGTGACCGCACCGAGTCCTGTCGTGCGGATCCACGCCGCCACCGTCCGGGCATCCGTTCCGCTGGGCGGCGAGAAGCCCTGGAGGGCGACGGACGTCGAAGTACCGTCGAAGGCCAGGCCGAAGCCGTACTGGCCGGGCACCCAGAGCGGGTTCCCGACGAGCAGGCCGCCGGCCCGTCCGCCGGCCTCGAAGGCGGTGGTTCCGGAGCCCTCATTGAACGGGAGCCAGAGATCGGGGCCGTCGACGATGACCGCGACGGCGACCGTCCCCACCGATTGCGTCATCCCGTCGCCGATCGTGTAGTTGAAGGTTTCGGTGCCGAAATATCCCGCCGGTGCTGTGTAGCGGATTCGCCCTCCTTCGACCGCAGCGCTTCCGTGCGACGGCTGGGTCAGGCCGACGATGGCGAGCGCCCCTGCACCCCCATCATTGGCAAGCACGTCGATGGCCACCGATACCGCGCCCGTCGAGCTACCGGCAAGCTCGACGCTGTCGTCAAAGGCCAGTATCTCGTCCGATTCGACGAAGAGGGCCGCAGGGGGGATGGGTTGGCGGGGGACACCCGGCCCCTCCCACTCCAGCTGGAGCACTTCGGGACCCGACCGGTGCCGGTAGCTGAGCCGGATGGGATGGAGCCCGGCGGAGAGGAGGGCGGTTCCGCTGACCTCGGAGCCGCTGTGGTTGTAGTCGTCGTGGATGACGTTGGCGTCGTGGAGGAAGAACTCCGCACCACTGTCCGAACTCAGGTGGAAGGTGTAGCTCCCTGATGTCTCGACATTGAGATACCCGGAGAAGGCCAGCCCGTAGTTCGTGTCACGCGGTTTCGCGGAGAGGTCGATGCTCGCGACGGTGGTGGTGGTGACCGGTGCGCGGTCGCGGAATTCGGGGACCCACTGCCAGATACCCTCGTGCGCTTCGACCTGCACCCCCGGGGAGGCGCCGATGGAGACCGGGGGGAAGAAGGCGTTGTCGTAGGGTCGAGTCACCCCGGCACCGGGGCGCCGGGAGGTGATGGCTAGCGCTTTCATCTGCTCTTGTATCTCGCCGAACACCGGGGCGGTGAAGGCGAGGTCGGTCGTCTGCTTCGGGTCGTTCACCACGTCGTAGATGGCGAAGTCGGTCGCCTCGCTGGTGATCGACGTGCGGATGCCGGAGTAGTCGCCGAGCCGGATGACCTGCATCTGACCGCGTGCCGCACCGCGCCGGGAGGGCTCGAACTCGGTGTAATTCGGCGTGCTCCCGCCGTTCTGAAACTCGAAATAGAGGTAGCCTTTGTCCCGCTGCGTCCCGCTGCCCGTGAGGTCGGGCACGAGCGAAACCCCGTCGCAGACTGCGGGGGCGGGCACCTTGGCCAGATCGGCGAAGGTGGGCATCCAGTCCCAGATGGCGGACGGGTAGGTGCTCTCGGCAGCCGGGGTCGCGGCGTTGCCGTCGCCGACCATGCCCGGCCACCAGGCGACGGTGGGCACGCGGATGCCCGCCTCCCACATGTCCCGCTTGATCCCGTCCAGCATGGCGAAGGACTCGAAGAAGCGCGGGTCGTGGTTCTCGTTGTGCGGTCCGTTGTCCGATGAGAAGACCACCAGGGTGTCGTCATCGATGCCGAGGTCGCGGAGGGTTTGGAGAATGTCCCCGACCCCCTCATCGATGCGGCGGATCATTCCGGCGTGCTGTTTGTTGCTGGTCGGCCAGCCGGTGGCCGCGTGGTCGGGATGGACGAAGTCGTCGATGGTGCCCCCGGTTGCGGTGTTGCAGTAGGACGGCGATCCCGTCCACTGGAGGCCGCCGGCGGCGCCTTTCCCCGGCGGGTAAGCCTCCGGCGGGTACTGCATTTTGAAGTGTGGCGTGTCGTAGGCGAGGTAGAGGAAGAACGGGCGTTGGGGGTTGGCGGCGGTCTCGTCGGCGATGAGCTTCTTGGCGCGCGCCGTCCAGAGATCGGTGGTGTAGACGTCGTCTAGGGCATCGGTAATGCGGGTCTGGTTCTCCCAGACAAAGGCCGTCTTGTCTGTCGTGCCATTGCGCGGGTAGTGCTCGTGGCCGTCGCCGTGGTAGAGATAGCCGAGGAAATAGTCGAAACCCCGGAGGTTCGGGTGCGCCGGATTGGTGCCGGCTCCCTCGCTACCGGCGACCCCGTTTTTTCCGATGTGCGCCGTGTAGTAGCCGGCCGAGCGCAGCATGCGGGCAATGGTGTGGTCGTCGGCGAGCGCCTTGTCGAACTGGGAGTCGCGGATGTTGCAGTGCCCCTGGTGGCGACCGCTGAGGAACGAGGCGCGGGACGGTGCGCAAACCGGAGCGGAAATGTAGTGGTGGGTCAGCTTCATGCCCTCCGCCGCCATCCGGTCGATCTCCGGGGTATCGAACTTTTGGGTGCCGGTCATGCCATCCTGCCAGAAGCAGCCGAGATCCCCGTAGCCGAGGTCGTCGACGAGGATGTAGATGATGTTCGGGCGCCGGGGGGCATCGCCGGCGGTGGCCGGGTCGGTCCCATGGTCGACCTCCACTCCGTCCGGCGTGCCATCGCCATCGCTATCGGCAACGAGAGGGTCGGTGGCCGTCTCGTCGCCGTCGAGCAACCCGTCGCCGTCGGAATCCGGGTCGAGCGGATCCGTGCCCGCGGCGAATTCCTCGGCATTGGTCAGGCCGTCGTGGTCGGTGTCGAGATCTCCGGCGGCCGCCGAGACGAGGCCGGTTCCGGCCACCGGATCGATGACCAGGGTGAATGCCGGCGCGGCCCCGGAAACGCCGGCCGGCCCGGTGAGCCCACCGGCGAACGTCCATTCTAGCGTCCCCCGGACGACGGCGCTGCCGCCGGCCGCGGCGTGGACGGTTCTGAGCTGTTGGAACTCCCCGGCGTTGTAGCCGAGTTCGGCGAATTCCGCGACATTGTGGAGCGCGGCGATGTCGGTGTCGGTGAGGTTCTCGTCCCAGATGGCCACATCATCGATCATCCCTTCGAACGATTGGAAGCCCGGGGAGTTGGCGGCCGAACCGACGTAGAGCAGCGTGCTCCCCGTCGCGATGGGATCGTTCGAGTTGCCTGCGGTGTCGGCGGCGAACGCCCCGTCGATGAAGAACCGGAGGTCGTCACGATCGCCTCCGGCCGGGAGGGTCACGGTGACCAGATGCCAGGTCCCGTCGTTGACGGCCGGGGCTCCGGCACCGTCGGTGCGGCCATTGCCGATCCCGATTTCGAGGTGCCCCCCGTTCGGACCATCGACATCGACATCGAACTTCGAGCCGTCACCGTTGGCGCCGAAAGTGAGGATCGAGCCCTGGGAAACTGACGAGGTGTTGACCCATGCGGACGCGGTGCGCGCCCCGTTCCCGGTGATGGGCGAGCCACCGTGGTCGACGAAATCTCCCGCGCCGTCGAGGGTGACGGCGGAACCCAGCCGCCCGGTCGCCGCGAGGGTGGCGTTTCCTCCGAGAGACCCGTTGTGGGCGGCGCCGGCAGCGCCCTCGTTCGAGGTGTCGGAATCGTAGGGGAGGTGGACGATGAGGTCGCCGAACGCGGGAGGCGCCCCGCCCAGCAGAAGCCATGCGCCCGCGAGAGGGAGGAGGGATTTCATCGGCCAGAGTGGCACGAAAAATGGGGGGAGCCAAACGACCCCCGCGACACGCTGGCTTGCCGCCCGACCGAGCCTGTGCCAATAATC
>CAZKYJ010000010.1:0-4017 GCA_964556355.1 uncultured Verrucomicrobiales bacterium
GAGATCCAGTGGCTCAAAGACGCGGGTTTCAACATGATCCGCAAGCACATCAAGGTCGAGCCCCAGCGCTATTACTACCACTGCGACAAGATCGGCATGTTGGTCTGGCAGGATCAGGTCAGTGGCGGCGAGAGCCCGCCCTGGACGCGCTTCAAGGAGGATCCGCAAGATGCGGACTGGGACGCCGCGGACCATGCACAGTGGATGGCCGAGCTCGACCAGATGATCGCGCTCCTCGACCACTTCCCCAGCATCGTCGTCTGGACACCCTTCAACGAGGCCTGGGGACAGCACCAGACAATGGAGGTCGGCCAATGGACGGTCGAGCGCGACCCCAGCCGGCAGGTGAACATCGCGAGCGGTGGGAACTTTTGGCCGGTCGGACACATCGCCGATGAGCACGCCTACCCGCATCCGGGCTTCCCGACCGAGAACGAGCGCTACGACGATTTCATCAAAGTGGTCGGCGAGTTCGGCGGCCACGGCTGGCCGGTGAAAGGCCACCTCTGGGACGAGAGCAAGGGCAACTGGGGCTACGGTGGCCTGCCGAAATCGCTCGACGAATATCGCGAGCGCTTCGAGAAATCGATCGAGATCCTCGTCGATCTCAAAGCCAAAGGCGTCAGCGGCGGCGTCTACACCCAGACGACCGATGTCGAAGAGGAGATTAACGGCCTCATGACCTACGACCGCAAAGAGATCAAGATTCCCGCCGCCGAACTCAAGAAAATCACCGCGCCTCTGGTGGCGGAGTAGGCGGAGAGATTTCTGCGAGCAGCCTGGGAGGGTGGCGAGGTCGCCCTATTGGTGGTAGCCTTACCCATGTCCGAAAGTGCCGTAGCGAGGGTGGTGGGACTGGGCACGGTCTTGGCCTCCGTCTACCTGACGTTCTACTTCGCCTACGCCGAGCGGGCCGTGTCGATGCGGTGAACGCCACCGCACTCGCTCGGTCGGGCGATCCACGAACTCCGGATGCCCGAGGGGATCTCCGGGGATTGGTTCACCCCCCTCCACTGGGTTGATATCAATGTCCTCCGCCGATCTTACTGGGACAGGAACACCCCGATCCCCGGATGTGGGGTGATCTATTGGTAGAACCGGGCCGCTCCCCGCCGACAGTTTCTGCAGCGATCCCCACGCCCGGCGACGGTCGCTGCCATGTCGCGAGCTGGTGCGATGACAAATTGGTGACATCTCGACGCCACACCGCTGCTAGAATGGGAGCGTGCGTCGTGTCGTTAGCGGTCTCTGGCAGACCTGGCTCGCTTTTGTCCCCACCGTGCTGTTGGCGGCCGCCGGGCTCTGGTGGCTGGTGGGTGAGACGAACCGGGCCGAGGCCGATGCCGTGGCGCTGGCCGGACTGGCGCTGGGGAGGGGATTTGATCTGCCCGCCCCGGACGGATATCTCGCTCTCGACGGTGAGGGGGAAATCCGCTTCCTCTATCCCGACCCGCCCGTTCCGTCGGGCGTGGATGCCGGTCTGCCAGAGCCGGTGCTCGAACTTTGGAAGCAGGCGAAAGCGGATTCGGGAGTCGTCCCGCGCCTGTTGGCCATGGCGGTGGACGAACATCCGTCGGTGCTGACCTCGCTCCTACTCGCCCGGTTGTCCGACGACCGCCCCGAAACCGCACGGTGGCGCCGTCGATGGCAGGAGGACGAGGCGGTGCGGGCCGTGCTGAGACCAGAGATCGAAAGGATACGCAACCTCGTCGGGTTCCGGTGGCTCGGTCGCTCCGCCACCGGACAGTTCCTTTTTCTCAACGAGGAGGGGGAGCTGTCTTGGTGGGCAAGGGCGACGGTGGAGGAGTTCGCCCAGGGTTGGGCGTCGTCGCTGCGCGCCACCCTTCCCGACTACATCGAACCGTCCGTGGTGGTGGCCGATGTGCCTATCGTCTCCCACCGGGACGGAGAATCTCTCGGCCAGGTGGCGGGCGATGGATTCACCGTCGAACTCGCGCTGGTCGATCCCGCCGCCCTCATGGCGTCGGTACGCCGCCGGCTCTGGCTGCCGGCGGGGATGGTGGTTGCGGCCTTCGGTGTCGGCCTGGTCGGATTCCTCCAGTCCCGCCGCGCCCTGCGCCGGGAGTTCGCCCTCGGTCAAGCGAAGTCCGATTTCGTGAGCAGCGTGAGCCACGAACTCCGTGCGCCGGTTGCCTCGGTGCGGCTGTTGGCCGAGCGGATGGCCGATGGGAAAGTCGGCAGCCCGGCCCGGCAGAGCGAATATGCACGCTTCATCCGCAACGAGACCCGGCGGCTCGGCGCGCTCATCGAGAACGTTCTCGACGTTTCCCGCATCGAGCAGGGGAGCAAAGCCTACCACTTCGAAGAGTCCGACCTCGCGGCGCTGGTGCGCGACGCCGTCGAGATGATGACACCGGCCGCCGAGGAGAAAGGCGTCGGACTCGTCACCGAGATCGCCGGTGCCGATCTCGCGGCCAAAGTGGATCCCGTCGCCCTCCGCCAGGCGCTCGTCAACCTCGTCGACAACGCCATCAAACAGGCCCCGTCGGGGTCCTCCGTGACCGTCTTGGCCAGGGCGGACGCCACGGTGGCCTCCCTCTCGGTCCGGGATGCCGGTCCGGGGATCGCGACGGCGGAGCAGAAGAGAATCTTCGACCGCTTCTACCGCATCGGCTCCGAGATCAACCGGGAGTCCCGGGGGGTCGGTATCGGTCTCAGCCTCGTGCGGCATACCGCCGAAGCGCACGGCGGCGTCATTGCCGTCGAGAGCACGCCGGGCAGCGGGAGCACGTTCACTCTCGAGATCCCCAAGAATATTCTCCCGGCCTGAAGACGATGGCACGCATCCTTATTGTCGATGACGAACTGCCCATGCGAACGGCGCTCGCCGACGTGCTGCGCGACGAAGGCCACAGCGTCATGACCGCGCAGAACGGGGAGGTCGGATTGCGGCGGGCGCTCGACGAGCGCCCCGATCTCGTGCTGCTCGACGTCATGATGCCCCGGGTCGATGGCTTTTCCCTCTGCGCAGCCCTGCGCCGTTCCGGGGCGGATGTCCCCGTGCTCATGCTCACCGCCAAAGGCACGGTCGATGACCGGGTGCAGGGCCTCGACTCGGGGGCCGACGACTACCTGGTCAAGCCGTTCAGCACCCGCGAACTGGTGGCCCGGGTGCGCGCCCTCCTCCGACGGGCGCTGCCCGAGCGGGCCGCCCCTCCCAAGCTCGTCCTCGGCGGAGCCGAGATCGACTTCGCCGCCGGCCGGTGCCGTGCGGCGGATGGCACCGAGGTCAAGGTCACCGCGAAGGAACTCGGCATGCTCCGCCTCCTCGCCGCCGAGGCCGGCAAAGTCGTGACCCGCGACCGCTTCCTCGATGTCGTCTGGGGCTACGCCTCCTACCCCACCACCCGCACGGTCGACAACCACATCGCCCAGCTCCGCGCCAAATTCGAGCCCCACCCCACCGATCCCCAGTACATCATCACCGTCCACGGCAGCGGCTACCGCCTCGACCTGCCCGATTTGGGGGCAGTACAATTGTACTGCCGCTAAATCCCATTCCAACTTGCAAAACCGTGACATCTCGATCCGCCCGAATCCACTAGGGTATTCCCATGAGAACGCCACTTGTTGCCGTCTTCGTCGCCGTACTTTTCTCGGTGGTTGCCGCCGCGCAAGACGATCCGATCAAAGCGACCTTCCGCGAGGCCTTGTTCGCCGAGGAGGCCGAGCGGGACCTGGCGGCGGCCATCGTGGGCTACGAGGCGACCATCGCGGCCATCGACCAGCACCGTGAGCTGGCCGCCACCGCCGTTTTCCGGCTGGCCGAGTGCCAGCGCAAGCTCGGGCAGAACGAGAGCGCGGCCGCTGGCTACCATCGCGTGCTCCGGGAGTTTCCCGACCAGGAGGTGCTGGCCAAACTGAGCCGCGAGAACCTGGCGGCGCTGGGGCAAGACGCCGCGCCGGAAGCGGGGGCGATGCCGGGTGCCAACGACGAGGAGTCGCGGGAGATCGCGGCGATGCGTCGCCGGGAGCGCGGTAGCGAAGCGCTGCGTG
>CAZKYJ010000010.1:4027-5765 GCA_964556355.1 uncultured Verrucomicrobiales bacterium
GCTCGACCAGCAGGTAACCGACGGCAAGACCCGGCTGCACCTGGCGGCGGAACGCGGTCAGCTCCGGCTGGCGACAGCACTGCTGGAAGCGGGAATCGACGTCGATATCAAATCGCGAAGCGGCGAGACGCCGCTTGAAACGGCCGCGCAGAATGGCCACCTCGCAATGGTCAACTTGCTGGTCGAGGGCGGTGCCGACCCGAACACGCCTGACGCGTCGGCCTCTGCCCTCACCGAGGCGGCTGCCTACGGCCACCGCGCCGTGTTCGATGCCCTCGTCCGTGCGGGAGCCAAGGAGAAAAAACCGGGCGACCGGCTGATCACGCCGATCGGTGCCGCCACGCGGCACGGCGATCCGGAGTTCTTGGGACATGTCCTTGCTTCAAGAGTCGAGGAGATCCGTTCGGCCCACGGCCCCGACGGGGTGCCGCCGCTGGTCGATGCGGTGAGCCGGAACGATCTGGAGATCGTCGAGATACTGCTCGCCGCCGGGGCAGATCCCGATCTGGGAGCTGCGCAAACCCCTTTGGCGGCGGCGCTGTGGAACGGTACCGCCGCAGGAGTGCGGGCGCTCCTGGAAGCCGGTGCGGATGCCAACTTCCGGCTGCCGGCTGATCGCGGTGGATTGTCGCCTCTGGAGATCGCATTCGGAATGAACTCCGATGCCGAATCGCGCCTGGAGAAGGTCAGGCTGCTGCTTGATGGAGGTGCCGATCCGAGCGCGGGGTCCGAGCCGAATCCCCCATTGATGGTGGGTGCGGTCGGGTTGGGGAGCGAACAATCGCCCGCGCTCATCGGCCTCCTCATCGGCCACGGTGCGAACATTGCCGCCGAAGACTCCGGAGGCTTTACCGCACTACTCCTCGCGGTGGCGTCCGGCGATTTGGCAAGCGCCCGATTGCTTCTTGAGGGCGGAGCTGATCCCGATCATCCCGGCGGGGACGGGAGGAGACCGCTGCACCAAGCCGTCAGATTGGACGAGCCGATGGCCATGCTCGATCTGCTGCTCGCCCACGGTGCCGATCCAAACTCCCGCCTCGGCGAGCGGAGGGTATCGTCGCTCGGATCGGATGATCGCGCCGCATCGGTGGCGAGGCCATCGCCGGGCGCCTCTCCCGGATACCCGCCGAAAAACACGGTGATCCGCAGGTCGATCCAGCGGCCGGAGGGGGTGCAGGCATCTGCCGTGACGGCTCTCCCAGCAGATTCGTCGGCCGGCGGAGCAGAACTTGAGGACGGTTTAGATCCGGTTTTGCACCATGCGCTCCGGGGTATCGGCCGATCGGACGACCGCGCTGTTGAGATGGTCGCGAAGCTGCTGCGAGCGGGCGCCCGGGCGGATCTCTTGGCCGGCGGGGTATTGCCGCTTGAGATCGTGCCTTTAGGGGTGCGCCGCGACAAGATCGTTTCGCTTCTTTTGGAGGCGGCGCCCGAGGTCGTCTTTTCACAGCTGGGCGGGGAGAAGGTGGTGGAACAGATTGCCGGATCGGAGGGAGGCGGCGCGCTCCGGCAACCGTGGCAGCGGCGGATGTGGGAACTGGCGTTCTACGACCGGCCTGACCGGATGGAGGGCGCTTGGCTTTCGGTGCCGGGACAAGGGTTCCAAATGCTGGAGCCCGGCGCCCGGGAGAGCGTGCTCCGCGCGTTCGTGGAGGGGATGTCAGACTACCGGGCGGCTGGCGCGCCGTTGGTATTCCCGAGCGATTTCAGAACGGCTCGGGTCATCCCATCCGGCGGT
>CAZKYJ010000010.1:5775-8779 GCA_964556355.1 uncultured Verrucomicrobiales bacterium
ACCACATCGGCTCGCTCGCCGCACTGCTCGAAAATACGTCTATGCCGCCGCCATTCACCTCGGTAAAATTTCCGGACAAAGTACTGTCCGTGATGATGAGCGTATCGGCGGCGCCCTGAAAGGAGATCCCGGCCCCCGACGTCGATGGCGGCGACCTGACCCTCGATGCGGCCCTTCAGCCAGGGGACATCGTTGAGATCTTGGCCGATCAGGGTGGGCGCTTCAAGTCACCGCAGAGGACATCCTCTAACCCCTTCCATGAATTTTACGGAGAGGCCGCCCGGCTGATTATGGACCGTGGCGTGCTGACGGTCGGCGAGAACTCACGCGATTTCTTCCAGTTCCCTCATCGGAGAATTGATGCCCGTTTTCGCCCTGCCTTCGACCCATCAGAATGGAAGATTGTGGGGCGCAACCAGGCTTACTACCTGCGCTCGGAGCTCCATGCTCTCGATCCTTCCGCAGCTGTCGCCAGGGCGGTCCTGCGGCGGGGATTCGACGGTGAAGTGATCCCGCTCGGATCGGAAGATTCGAACGAGATCCGGGTCTTTCATGGCGACGAGATCGAGTTGCCAGCCCTACCCCCCGGGGATCCGGAGATTACGCGTAAGAGGGAAAGCAGGATCATCGTTTCCCGCCCGGCAGATTTGTTTTTCCATTCCGTGACGGACGAGTGGGACGGACGGTTCCGGGGTATGGAAAACGGCGTGCGCTGGGATTTGTTGCTAGCGCAGGTCTTCGGATCGCGGCAGTACGTGGTGCCTTGGCCGGACTTCGGGCGCGCGGAAATCGAACTTTTGGACGGGACGGTGGTGCCCGCAGTTGGTGGGCCGCACGGCTTTCCTCCGGATTTCATCGTGCCCTGGGGGGCGGTGGTGGCGCTCCCAGAGCGTGAGGGTGCCGACCGTGAGAACTGGACGGGGCTCGACGACGACTTCCGGCACGCGGTCGAGCAGGAGCACGCCATCGGCGTGACGGTGCTCATCGATGACGTGACGCCGACCCCATACACGCTGACGGCGGCGGACTTCGCCCGGTACTCGCGGGAGGACGGATACTGGCGGGCAGAACAAGCACACTCGCCCCACGGCCTCGACGCGCGGAACGTGATGCTGCGGAGTTTTCTCAGTATGGTCGATCTCAGGAGGGCCGGGGCCTACAACCTCGACAAAGTGGGCATCGTCGCGGGCAGTGCGAGGGAGGCCTACCGGGATGGCGACACCACGGTGGTGCAATTTGTCAGCAGTGATGAGCCGACCCGCCTCCGAGACGGTGACACCATCCTCCTCCGCCGGAAACCGGTGGTGCCGCAGTGATCCCTACCGGATGAAATAGCTCAGGTTTTCCAGCTCCACCGCGAGATCGACGTTGTTCACCACCACGTGGGACGGGGCGTCGAGCACGTGGGGCGAGAAGTTGAGGATCGCCTGGATGCCGAAGGCGACGAGATCGTTGGCCACCGACTGGGCGGCGGTGGCGGGCACGGCCATAATGGCCATCTTCACGTCGTTTTTGGTGATGAAGTCTCCGATCGCATCCTGGGGGAGGATGGGGACGCTCGAGCTGACGGAAGTGGCTCGGGACGGGTCGCTGTCGAAGGCGGCGGTGATCTCGAAGCCCTCTTTGTTGAAGCCCTGGTAGTGGAGGAGGGCGGCGCCGAGGTTGCCGACCCCGACGAGGATGACCGGCTGGAGGCGGTTGCGCCCAAGCATCTCGCCGATCACCTCGCTGAGCATCTCGACCTTGTAGCCCAAGCCTCGCGTGCCAAACTGTCCGAAGTAGGTGAGATCTTTGCGCAGCTGCGTCGGCTTGACCCCGGCCGCCTTGGCCAAGGCTTCGGAGGACACGGTCTCGATCGCATTCTCCCTCAGCTTGGCCAAGCAGCGCTGGTAGATCGAAAGGCGGTAGATCGATTTCTTGGGGATTTCAATTCGTGAATGCACATGTGAAATTTCACTTAATCTGGATGTTAGTCAAATTTGCGCACCCTTTGGAAAAGAGTTTCTTGCAATCGGGGCGCGCGCCGCTAAGTCGGTGGCGACTATGCCCAACCGCGCCCCTGGCCTCCGAATCTTCAGCGGATCTGCCCACCCGAAGCTGGCCGACGAAATCTGCGCGTATCTCGGCGAGACCCGATCGGACGCCACGGTGACCACGTTCCCCGACGGTGAGACGTTCGTCAAAATAAACGAGAATATCCGGGGTTGCGACGTGTTCATCATCCAGCCGACCTCGCCGCCGACGAACCAGAACCTGATGGAATTGCTCATCATGGTGGACGCGGCCCGTCGGGCGAGCGCGGAGCGGATCACGGCGGTCATCCCGTTTTTCGGCTACGCGCGGCAGGACCGGAAAGACCAGCCCCGGGTGCCGATCACGGCCAAGCTGGTGGCGAACTTGCTGGTGGCCTCCGGCGTCCACCGGGTCCTGGTGCTCGACCTTCACGCCGGCCAGATCCAAGGCTTTTTCGACATTCCGGTGGATCATCTCTACGCGGCTCCGGTCCTCATCAACTACCTCCGGGAGCAGGGACTGAACAATCCCGTGGTCGTCTCGCCGGACGTGGGTGGACTGAAGATGTCCTATGCCTACGCCAATGCGTTGAAGTGCGATCTGGCGATCGTGGCCAAGCACCGGGTCAGCGCCACCGAGGTGGAGGCGATGAACCTCATCGGCGAGGTCGAGGGGCGGGACGTCCTCATGGTCGATGACATGACGGAGACGGCGGGAACCCTGACCGCGGCGGCCGCCTTGCTGAAGAAGCGTGGCGCGCGTTCGATCCGGGCGGGCGTCACCCATGGCGTCCTCGGCGATCTGGCGCACGAGCGCTTGAAGGATTCCGTCATCGAGGAACTCATCTGCACCGACAGCACGCCGGAGGCCAGGGGGGAAAAGGTGACCGTCCTTTCCGTGGCCCCGATGCTGGGCGAGGGCGTCCGCCGGATTCATGAGGGGCGATCGGTCACTTCTCTATTTGACGTTTGAGCGGTGGTGCCCTAGAATC
>CAZKYJ010000010.1:8789-21208 GCA_964556355.1 uncultured Verrucomicrobiales bacterium
AATTCTCCAACGCCGACCCACCATGTCCGACAACGCCACTCTCAACGCCACCCTCCGCCAGCGCTCCGGTACCGGTGCCCTCAAAGCCATGCGCCGGGAAGGTTTCGTGCCCGCCGTCATCTACGGGGCCAAGCAGGAGAATATCAACATCAAGGTGGATGCCAAAGGCTTCGGGGAACTGCTCAAGGGCAGCGCCAGCGAGAACATCCTCGTCGATCTCGTCATCGATGGCGTGAAAGGTGGTGCCAAGCTCGCGCTCATTCAGGACGTGCAACACCACGCGCTCAGCCGCCAGATCCTCCACGCCGATTTCCATGCCGTCAGCAAGACGGACACCCTCCACACCACCGTTCCGCTCCACCTGACCGGCGTGGCGAAAGGGGTCAAGAATGGCGGCGTGCTCGAACACCAGATCCACGAGATCAGCGTCCGCTGTCTCCCGGCCGATCTGCCCGAGGTCATCGAGGTCGATGTCACCGCCATGAAGATGGGTGACGCCCTCCACGTCAGTGATGTGAAGACGCCGAAAGGAGTCGAGATCGACCTCGACGGCGACGTCGTCGTGGCGCTCATCACCGAGCCCCGCGTCGGTGGCGAGTCCCCTGACGAACTCGATGCCGCGGCCGACGAGCTGGCCGAAGCCTCCGCTACCGTGGAAGCGACCGAGGCCGTCGAGAAGTCGGAAGACGACGCCTAACCGCCGCCTGCCGTGTCGTCCGAAGGCGCGGCCGCCCACGCCGAGGAAGCACCGCCCATCCGCATTGTCGTCGGCCTCGGCAACCCCGGTCGCCGCTACGAGCGGACGCGGCACAACGTCGGTTTCCTCGTGCTCGACGCGCTCGTGGGCGCCGAGAACTTCCGCGACGAGGGGAAGTGGAACACCCTGGCCGCCCGCGTGCCGGGGGATCCGGTGCTCTACCTGAAGCCCCAGACGTTCATGAACCTCAGCGGTTGTACCGCCGCCCGAGCCGCCCAGTTTTACAAGGTGCCCCCGGCGGGGATCCTTGTGGTCTACGATGACGTCGACCTACCTTTCGGGCGGCTCCGCTTTCGCGCCAAAGGGTCGGCCGGCGGACACAACGGGATCAAATCGATGATCGAGTGCCTGGGTAGCGATACCTTTCCCCGCCTGAAATTTGGGATCGGCCGGGACGGGGAAGACCCGCGCAAAGCTCTCGTCGACCACGTGCTGGGGCGCTTCGGCCCATTCGAAGAAGCCGGTATCGAGAAATCCCTTGAATGCGCCGCAGATGCGATTAAATACGCCCTCGCGCACGGCGTCGGGGCGGCGATGAACCTCTTCAATCAGAAGAAGTCACCCTAGGATCCCGCGCTCCGGTGCGCACCAAAAATCTTGTGACAGCAGAAGCAGTGAAACGGAAATACGAAGGTCTCATCGTCCTCGACACCAAGGGGCGTGAGGACAATGTGGAGAAAATTATCTAGGGCATCGGGAACATCATGGAAAAAATGGGCGCCAAGCTCGAGCAGATCGATCAGCTCGGCCGCCGCAAGTTTCCCTACGCCTCGGGCACCAAGCTCAAGGAAGGATTTTACGTCAATTACCTATTCGAGGCCGATCCGGAGGTGATCGATGATCTCCGGGAGAAGCTGACGTTGAACAAGGACGTCCACATCCAGCATTACCAGCGCCGCTAGGCGCCCACCCAAACCGACAACGATGGCAAACCTCAACAAGGTGATGGTCATCGGGAACCTCACGCGGGATCCCGAGCTCCGCTACACCCCCAAGGGGAGCGCCGTCACCGATCTGGGGATTGCGGTCAACCGCACCTATCGCGTCGACGAAGAGACGCGCGAGGAGACCACATTCATCGACGTGACCTTCTGGGGGCGCCAGGCCGAGGTGCTGAACCAGTACATGAAAAAGGGGCGCCCGATCTACATCGAGGGGCGCCTCCAGCTCGATACTTGGGACGACAAAACCAGCGGGCAAAAACGCAGCAAGCTCCGCGTCGTCGGCGAGAATTTCCAGTTCCTCGGCGGGCGTGACGAGGGCGGCGGAGCATCCGCGTCCCGGGGCGACGACGCCCGCTCGTCGTCCTCGCGCGACGACCATCAGTCGACGCCATCGGGAACGTCCGACAACGACGGAGCCCAGTTCGAAGAGGACGACGATATCCCGTTTTGAGGCAATCTTGGTTGCCCCGATCGCCCGCCGGGCGCACCCCGAACGAGGGCGCCCGACGATCGCGAATGCCTATCCGAGCGCCCGGTCCAGGTCGGCGAGGATATCGTCGATGTGCTCCAGACCCACGCTGAGGCGCACGAGTTCCGGCGTGATTCCTCCGGCGGCCTGCTGCTCGGCATTGAGCTGCGAGTGGGTGGTGGTGGCTGGGTGGATGGCCAGCGATTTGGCGTCCCCCACGTTGGCGAGGTGGCTGAAGAGGCGGCAGGACTCGATAAATTTCTGACCCGCTGCCGTGCCGCCCTTGATGCCGAAGACGACCATGCTCCCACCTTTGCCCTTGAGGTACTTCTCGTTTTTGGCGAACTCCGGGTCGGTGGGGAGGCCGGGGAAGCGCACCCACTCGACCTTGTCGTGGCCCAGCAGGTGCTCCGCTACGGATTTGGCGTTCTCACAGTGACGCTCCATGCGCAGCGGGAGCGTCTCGATCCCTTGGAGGAATGCCCACGAGTTGTCCGGGGCGATGCAGGCTCCCAAGTTGCGGAGCGGGACGGTGCGCATGCGCAAGATGTAGGCCAGGGGAGCGAGCATGTCCGGGAGGTCGTGTCCCCAGCGGAGGCCGTGATAAGAACTGTCTGCCTCGTCAAAAAGCGGGTGCTTTCCGGCCTTCCAGTCGAAGTTTCCAGCATCGACCACCACCCCGCCAATCCCGGTCCCGTGCCCGCCGAACCACTTCGTCAGCGAGTGGACGACGATATTCGCGCCGTGGGCGATCGGGTTCGTCAGGTAGGGGGTCGAGAACGTCGCGTCTACGATAAGCGGGAGTCCATGGGCTTTGGCCACCGCCGCAACGGCGTCCAGATCCGTGACTTCAAGCGCCGGGTTGGAGACGGTCTCACAAAAGATAGCCCGCGTCTTGTCATCGATCGCGGCGGCAAAATTGTCGGGATCTTGCGAATCAACGAACTTCACCGAGATGCCGAATTTCGGGAGGATGTCGTTGAACTGCGTGTAGCTGCCGCCGTAGAGGTTGCGAGCCGAAACGATGTTGTCGCCCGAGCTGGCAAGGTTGATGATGGAGTTGAAAACGGCTGCTGTCCCGGATGCGTGGCCGAGTCCCCCCATTTCGTGCGCCCCCTCCAGCAGGGCGACCCGCTTCTCCAGCACGTCGGTAGTGGGGTTCATCAGACGGGTGTAGATATTGCCCAACTCCTTGAGAGCAAACAGGTTCGCTGCGTGTTCGGTGGAGTTGAACACGAACGACGACGTGCGGTAGATCGGCACCGCGCGGGCATTGGTGGTGGGGTCGGGCTGCTGACCGCCGTGGAGACAGAGGGTTTCGAGTTTCATCGGTTCAGGTAGTTGGCTTGAGGCCGGCACCAAACGGGTCTCCCGATTCCCAATCAAGCCCAAGATGCAACCAACGGACACAAAATTTGTTCAAAAAAAAATGAACAAACCGATTGCGATTGACTGGATCTTCCCGATGGTTGTCGACGCGTATGGACGTGGTAGCAGACACCGGATCCGATGAGCGGGCAGATTCCCCGTCTGTCGGAGCCATGCTGGGCGAATTCGAGATCGGGGTGATCGATCTCTTCGTGAGCGCGGTTCGCCTTCTCGGGATGCCGAAATCGATCGGCGAGATCTACGGGCTCCTTTTCACGGCGGCCGAGCCGCTCGCCTTGGACGGGATCATGTCCCGGCTCCAGATGAGCAAGGGGTCGGCGAGCCAGGGGCTCAAGTTCCTCCGCAACGTCGGTGCCGTCCGTCCCGTCTATGTGGCCGGCGAGCGTCGGGATCATTTCGAGGCGGTCATCGAGCTCAAGCCGCTCGTCGCCGGTTTTATCCGCAAGGAACTCGTGCCCCAGATGGAACTTGGTTCGGTCCGGCTCGGGCATCTCGCTACCATGGTGGAGGCGGATCCCGATGCGGGCGAGCTCGCGCACCACCGCCTCGGGAGGTTGCAGCAGTGGAACCGGAGCGCCCAAGAGTTCCTCCCCCTTGTCAACGCCATGATCGACCAGATTTCCAGTGAGGATGACAGCATCTAGCGGACAGGATACCAGCGTGGGCGCCGGCCCGAGCGAGCACGTGGGCTGGCGCTGCGTGAAGACCCGCCCAAAATCCGAGCACCTGGCGGCGATCCAACTCCGGCGCATCCCGGAGGTCGAGGTTTTCTGCCCGCGCATCCGCTTCCAGCGAGCGACGCGGCGGGGGAAGGTCTGGTTCTCGGAGGCGCTCTTTCCAGGCTACCTTTTTTGCCGGTTTGATCTTTTCGAGTCGCTGCGCCAAATCCAGGCCACCGGTCCGGTCTCCGGGCTCGTGAGGTTCGGCGACTTTTCTCCGGTGCTGCCCGACGAGCTTATCGGATCGATGCGCGCCGAGTTCCACGAGGACGAGCCGGTCACCATCGTCCAGACCATCGCCCCCGGGGATGAGATCGAGGTTGTGGAAGGCCCGTTCCAAGGGACGGTCGCCTACGTGACCCGGTTGATGACCGCCAGCGAACGCGTGCGCATCCTCGTGGAGTTTTTAGGGCAAGAGCGCGAGGTCGAGGTTTCCTTGACCTCATTGCTGGGCTTCCGTGGCGGCCGCTGGGGAAGCCCCCCCGCCCCCGGGGGCTAGCCGCCGGCTCCGGGGGGCGCCCCCACCTCCCCACACACCTTTCGAGTGCAGCTTCCCACCGCGAGCTCCAACTCCCCCGAAACGGTCTCGCAGCCGACGCGCCGCGAACGACCAGGGGCGGCAGCGTGAGCGAAAACGATCTCAGTATTGCCCATGAAAAAAGCGCTTATCACCGGTATCACCGGACAAGACGGTTCCTATCTGGCCGAACTCCTTCTCGACAAAGGGTACGAGGTTCACGGGATCATCCGCCGGGCATCGTCGTTCAACACTCAGCGGATCGACCATCTCTACACCGATCCCCACGTCGACCAGCGGAGGCTCTTCCTGCACTACGGCGACCTCACCGATTCCGTCGCCCTCGTCAAACTCCTCTACGAACTCCAGCCCGACGAGATCTACAATCTCGGTGCCCAGAGCCACGTCCGGGTCAGCTTCGATGTGCCCGAATCGACGGGAGATATCGTCGGCCTCGGCGCCCAACGGATCCTCGAGGCGATCCGCGAGGCGGGCCTCGTCAAGAAATGCCGCTACTACCAGGCGTCCTCCTCCGAGATGTTCGGGAAAGTCCAGGAGGTGCCCCAGGTCGAGACCACCCCGTTCTGGCCGCGCAGTCCCTACTCGTGTGCCAAAGTCTACGCCCACTGGCTCACGGTGAACTACCGGGAGTCCTACGATCTCTACGCGTGCAGCGGCATCCTCTTCAACCACGAGAGCCCGCGCCGGGGCGAGACCTTCGTGACCCGGAAAATCACGCGCGCCGCCACGCGGATCAAGGTGGGCCTCCAGGACAAGCTCTACCTGGGGAACCTCGACGCCCAGCGGGACTGGGGCTACGCGAAAGAGTATGTCGAAATGATGTGGCTCATGCTGCAGCAGGACAGGCCCGATGACTATGTTATCGCCACCAACGAGACCCACTCGGTCAAAGATTTCTGCCGGGAGACCTTCGCCAACCTCGATCTCGACTGGGAGGAGTACGTGGAATACGACAAGAAATACGAGCGCCCTGCCGAGGTCGATCTCCTCATCGGAAATCCGGCGAAAGCGAAGGAGAAGCTCGGTTGGGAACCGAAAGTCCGCTTCAAAGAGCTGGTCAAGATCATGGTGGATGCCGACCTTGACCTGGCCTATCACGAAGTCGCCGTGGCCGAGGCCCTCAAGTCGCGGGGGAACGCGCCCCCCGTGCGTCCGGCCTAACTGGATCACTGCTGTGCTCGATAGAGATACCCAGACCCGCCTCGGCGCCTGCCGGATCCTCGTCATCGGCGATGTCATTCTCGACCGCTTCGTCTGGGGAAACGTCAACCGTATCTCGCCCGAGGCCCCGGTCCCGGTGGTCGAAGTCCAGCGGGAGACGATCTATCCCGGCGGGGCCGCCAACGTCGCGCGCAACATCGTCCCATTTACGCCGCACGTGTCGATCATCGGCCGGATCGGCGATGACGCGTCCGGGATCCAGCTCCGTGACACCCTTGACCGCGACGGCATCGGCATCGCCGACCTCCTCGTTTCCCCGACCATTCCGACCACGGCGAAAGACCGGATCTTCGCCCGCAATCAGCAGGTCGTCCGCGTCGATCGCGAGAGGGTCCAATGTCTCGAAGCTAACGAGAAACAGGAGATCCTCGGCGTGCTCGATTCCCGCATCGCGGAGTTCGATGCCATCATCTTACAAGACTACGGCAAAGGGTTGCTCGACCAAGAGCTCGTCGATGCCGTGTCCGCCCGCGCCCGGGAGGCTTCCGTGCTCACCATCGCCGACCCGAAGCCGACCAACCCGATCTCCTGGGTGGGCGTCAACGTCGTGAAGCCCAACCGCACCGAGCTACTCGAACTCGCCGGGGTACCCCGCTCCTCACCCACCCCGAGCCCGCTGGAGGATCCGTCGGTGCTCACGGCGTGCAAGATCCTCCGGGAGCGGTGGGACAACGACCACCTCCTGGTCACCCTGAGTGAGCAGGGGATCCTTCTCGTTCCCCGCGAGGGAGAAATCGTCCACGTGCCCGCCGAGGCGCGCGAGGTCTTCGATGTCTCGGGGGCCGGCGACACCGTGCTCGCCCTCTTCACGCTCGGTCTCGCCGCCGGTGCCGGAGCCGCCGAAGCCGCCGCCCTGGCTAACCGCGCCAGCAGCATCGTCGTCGGTAAACTCGGGACCGCGACCGTCGAGCCCGCCGAGGTGTTCCCGGAGGCCTAGTTCCGGGAGCGCCGCACCCCGCCACCCATGAAGCTCACCCCCCAGCAAAAGATCTATGTCGCCGGTCACGGCGGGATGGTCGGCGGCGCCCTCGTTCGCACCCTGCGGCGGCGTGGCTACGACCAGGTTCTCACCGCGGGGCGCCACGAGCTCGATCTTACCGACCAGGCGTCAACCCGCGAATGGGTGAATGCCAATCGCCCCGACGTCGCGATCATAGCCGCGGCCAAAGTGGGCGGAATCCATGCGAACTTCACCTATCCCGCCGACTTCATCTACGCGAACCTGATGATCGCGGCCAACCTCGTCGATGCGTGCTATCGCGCCGGGGTCGCGCGCGTGCTCTTCCTCGGCAGTTCCTGTATCTATCCCAAGCTCGCTCCGCAGCCGATCGCCGAAGTGAGCCTCCTCACCGGGCCGCTCGAGGGGACGAACGAGGCCTACGCCGTCGCGAAGATCGCCGGCCTGAAACTTTGCGAGCACTACCGCGCCCAGCATGGCGTCCTCTACCACTCCGCCATGCCCACGAATCTTTACGGTCCGGGGGACAACTACCACCCCGAGAACTCGCACGTGATCCCCGCGCTACTCCGCCGCTTCCACGAGGCGAAGCAATCACGGGCGAAGGAGGTCGTCATGTGGGGGAGCGGCACCCCGCGGCGTGAGTTCCTCTACGTCGACGACCTCGCCGACGCCTGTCTCCACCTCCTCACGCACTGCGGAGAGACCGTTCCCGATCTGGTCAACGTCGGCTACGGCGACGATATCCCGATCCGCGAGCTCGGCGAGCTCGTCGCCGAAACCGTGGGCTTCCATGGTGACATCGTGCAAGATACGACCAAGCCCGATGGCACGCCCCGCAAGCTCATGGACAGCAGCCGCCTTCGCTCCCTTGGCTGGCAGCCGAGTGTCGCCCTCCGTGACGGACTGAAACTGGCCTACGAAGACTTTCTCCAGGCGTCTGCTTCCGGGAGCGTCCGCGACCAATGACTATGAGTGCAACGTCCTTTATCCACGATGATTTTCTCCTCGACTCCGAGGAGGCGCGTGAGCTCTACCACGGCTTTGCCGGGAAGATGCCGATCATCGACTTCCACACGCACCTCCCTCCCGAGGAGGTGGCGCAGGACCGGCAGTGGGAAAACCTGACCCAGATCTGGCTCTACGGAGACCATTACAAATGGCGCGCGCTCCGCAGCAACGGGGTGGCCGAAGAGCTGGTCACGGGCCCCGCCGGTGACCGGGCACGCTTCGACGCATGGGCGGCCACCATGCCCTATCTCCTGCGGAACCCCCTCTACCACTGGACCCACCTGGAGCTCGCGCGGTATTTCGACACGCTGGACCTCCTTTCTCCCGCCACCGCCGATACCATCTGGGAGCGGGGCAACGAGATGCTCGCGAGGCCCGCGCTCTCCGCGCGCGGCCTGATGGAGCAGAGCAACGTGGAAGTCATCTGTACGACCGACGACCCCACGGACTCGCTCGAGCACCACGCGGCCGTGGCCAAGGACGATACGATCACCGCGCGGGTGCTCCCCACCTGGCGTCCCGACAAGGCGCTGCATATCCAGGACCCAGGGGCTTTTAACAAATGGGCCGACCGGCTGAGCGCGCTCACCGGTATCGAGCTCACCGGCTACGTCGAGTTCATCGAAGCCCTGGAGAAGCGGCATGACTTCTTTGCCTCCCAGGGCTGCAAACTCGCCGACCACGGCATCGAGACCTTCTATGCCGCCGACTACACAGAGAGGGAGCTTACCATGATCTTCGACAAGGTTCGCCAGGGCGATGCGCCCACGCCGGACGAGTTGGAAAAATGGCGCTCCGCCATCCTCTACGACCTTTGCGTCATGAATGCGGCCAAGGGCTGGACCCAACAGTTCCACTTCGGTCCGATGCGCAACAACAGCACGCGGATCTTCCAGAGGATCGGTCCCGATGCCGGGTGCGACAGCATGAACGATTTTAGTCACGCGGTCAGCATGTCGCGGTTCCTCGATCGCTTGGACGCCACCGACCAGCTGACGAAAACGATCCTCTACAACCTCAATCCGGGGGACAATGCCCTTGTCGCATCCATGATCGGAAACTTCCAAGACGGGAGTATCCCCGGCAAGATCCAGATGGGGAGCGGATGGTGGTTCCAGGACCAGCTCGATGGCATGGAGCGTCAGATCGAGGATCTCTCCTCGATGGGACTGCTCAGCCGCTTTGTCGGGATGCTGACCGACAGCCGCAGCTACCTGAGCTTCACCCGCCACGAGTACTTCCGCCGGATTCTCTGCAACCTCCTCGGCCACGATATCGCCCGCGGGCGGATCCCCCGCGACTTCACCCACGTCGGCGGCATGGTCGAGGACGTGTGCTACCGGAATGCGCTGCGCTATTTGGAACTTTAAGCCGAGATGCGGATCCTCTTCGACCACTCGTTGCCCTTCGCGCTCGCACACGGGGGGTTCGAGACCCAGATCACCAGGACGATGGAGGCGCTCCAACGCCGCGGATATGATGTGGATTTCGTTCGCTGGTGGGATCAAGGGCAGCCGTCAGATATCATTCACTTTTTCGGGCGTCCGTCGCCCACCTATGTTCGGTTTGCCCAAGCCAAAGGAAAGAAGGTGGTGATCGGTGAACTGCACACCGGACTGGGATCGCGTGGCTCGGCTGCGCGGGGCACGCAGAAGGCGATCATGCGCTTAGCCGAAACCGTGTTGCCGGGCAGCTTCACCGCTCGGATGGGCTGGGCCTCCTACCAGATGGCCGATGCGGCAGTCGCGCTCACTTCGTGGGAGGCCTTCCTGATGAAGGATGTCTTCGGGGCGCCGGCGGGGCGGGTTCACGTCGTTCCCAACGGCGTCGAGCCGGAGTTTCTCGAATCGTTCGTCGGGAAGGAACTGCGCCGGGATGGCCTTATCTGCACGGCGACGATCACCGAGCGAAAGCGGGTTGTCGAAACCGCCGAGCTGGCCATCAAGGCGGGCGTCCCCCTGCGCGTCGTGGGGGCTGGCTACGCCGAAACGGATCCCTATTACCGGCGGTTTCTCGGCTTGGCAGAGAGTCACCCCGAGATCATCCGATATGACGGCGCGGTGACTGATCGCAAGCAGATGGCGGCGCTCTATCGCGCCTCCCGCGGGTTTGTCCTCCTCAGCACCCAGGAGAGCCTGAGCCTCTCGGCTTTGGAGGCCGCCGCCTGTGGATGTCCGCTGCTCCTTTCCGACCTGCCTTGGGCGAGGCACTCGTTCGGCTCCGACGCGAACTATTTGCCTTTGGGCGCCGATGCGCAGGCCCCCGCGACTTTGCGCGATTTTTACGAGAGGGCACCGGATCTCCCCGTTCCACCGCCTCCGGCGAACTGGGACGGTATCGCCCGCCAACTGGCTAAGATTTACGAACTGCTCCATTGACCTCACCGCACGCCCCATCGCCGCTTTCTGGAAGTCCGGGAGAACTCATCGAGAAACTCCCTCGCGAACGACTTCTCGCCGAGCTCGAGAAATACTACGGAAATGAGATCCCTCAGGATCTCGTGCCGTGCGATTACGAACTCTACCGGTGCCCCGACTCGGGTCTCGAATACGCGTGGCCGCTTATTCCTGCCCGGCAGGAGTTCTACAATTGGTGCGTCCGATCGGGACCCTACTACCCATCCCACCGTTGGGAGTGGGACAAAGTCATCGAGCTGGCAGCGGGGGCATCCATCCTCGATGTCGGCTGCGGGGACGGAAATTTCTTGGCCATGGCGCGTGATGCCGGGTTGGCCGGAGCGGTCGGGCTCGACTTCTGTTCGGAGTCGGTCGAGCGCTGCCGCGCACAAGGGCTGAAGGCCTACACCGACACGGTGGACGGCGCCGTGGCCGCAGGGAGATTTCCCCCGAATTCCTTCGACTTTGTCGTCAGCTTCCACTGCTTGGAGCACATTCCCGACCCCTTGGCATTCATGGTCGAGCTAAAGCATGCGGTGAAGCCTGGGGGAGCAATCCTCGTGAGTACCCCCTACTCACCGATGTCGTTCGAGGCAGACTATTTCGATGTCATGAACCATCCGCCACACCACATGGGGCGGTGGAACGAGCAGGCGTACCAATACTTGGCCGAAAAGATCGACCTGAAAGTCAGCATCTATTCATCCGATGCGGGTTCGCACTTGCGGCGTGCCGTTCGAACTTTCCGCCTCGTCAGCGGATTGCGGGGGCAATCTAGCCGACGGCTACTAACGAGGATGATCCTGCGTCCGTTGCGCTTCGTCCACTGCCTTTGTCACCAGATCTATCGCCCTAGCGTCAACGGATCCACCGCTGGAGACATAGTTTTGGTCAAGTTCCATGCTGAGTCCTGAGAATGGGAATCGGAGATCGAATCTTCGAAAGCGCTTCTGGGGATCGCGAATTGGCACAATTGCGGGATGGTATCAACAGGGATGCTCGGCGCTCGCAGGGCTGGTCATCGTTCCGATTGTAACAGGAAATCTGCCAGCTGCTGATGCGGGTGTATGGTTCTCTTTCTATGGTCTGGTGGCGATGCTTGGTGTTTCAGATTTTGGCGTGGGATACTCGGTCGCTCGCCAGGTGGCGTACGCTCGGCGATCTTCCGTGGAGGTGGGAGACTTCGGCGATATAATTCCCCACCTCCGCGGAGACAAAGGTGTACTACTCACGTGGGCTGGCGCGAGCTACCTCTTCAAGCGCGTCCTGTTTGTCGCGGCACTTGTTGGATGGTTGGCCGGGGAGGCCGCACTAAGAGTGGGCAAACTCACTGACCAAGTCGAAGGCAATGCGCGTGGAGCTTGGTATCTCTTGCTAGGCGCAACACTCCTAAATCTCCGGGCTCGTCAAAACTACGCGATGACTGATGGTCTGGGCTTCGTTGCCGTCTCCCGGCTTCTCGTGGGGAGCAACGTCGGTATTGCAGCGTTTGGTGCCGCTGCAGTAGCGAGTTTCGGCGGCGGATTACCGGAGATGGCGGCGGCAGTGCTAGCCGTTGCCGCGGTTCACTTGAGCGTTTCGACATGGGTGCTTCGGTCACTTGCTCCCCAGGTGCGATCAGTTACTGCCGGCCGGGCGGATCTTGGTCGGGCAATGTTCAAAGTTGCAATCCCGCTGGGTCTAGTGAATGTCGGCGCAGTTCTCTTCAACGCGGCACAGGTGCCGGTATTGGGAATGATTCAGGGTGGAGGAACGGTTACCCCGTTCTACACCGCGCAGAAGGTCGGACAGATCTTGCTGAACGGTGTCGGACACCTCATCTCCCCCCAATTGCCGTTTTTTACCGGTGAAATGGCGGCGGGCGACAACGCGTCCGCCAGGCGGCGATTGACGGTTGTGGTGACGAGCGTGACCTCGCTGGCCGTGCTTGCGATGGTCGCGTTCTACCTATTGGCGAATTTTGCGGTAGAGGTCTTGGTTTCGGGTCAACAGCCAATCAGCGCAAGCGTTAGGGCAG
>CAZKYJ010000011.1:0-13417 GCA_964556355.1 uncultured Verrucomicrobiales bacterium
ACTACCACCTCGGCGGCACCCTCCAGGTGGCCGACCTCGACGGGAACGGCCGCGCGGAAGTGATCGGTGCGGCGACCCTCAACCGTTCGGGTGCGGGGATCCGATTGGCCGGGGCTCCGGGTGGCACGGGAAGCTCGTTCGGTGGCAGCGCCGACGGAACCGTCTTCATCGCTTGGGACGAAAACTTCCCGCCATGGGAGTGGCCGGCCGGCTACGCCTTCGACTTCGCCAATCCCCTCATCGGTGACACCACGCGGATCGACGGCGCCAGCAGCAACGCCTCGTTCGGAGAAGAGCTCCTCGGCGGTCTCGACTACAGCGGTGACGGGTTCGCAGACCTGTTCGTCGGCGATCTGGTCGCCGACCCGCTCGGACGCTCGAACGCGGGCGAAGGCTACATCTACTATAACGTCGCGGGACTCCGGGGGCGTTCGTTCTCGATGAACGCCCCCCCCGCCGACATTGTGTATTCGACGGTCTACGGTCCGCGGGCGGGAGCGATCGGCGCGGACACCGCCGCCCAAGGGGATTTCGATGGCGATGGCCTGGCCGATCTCGCCATCGGCAACCCCCACGATTCTCCCGACAGCCGCAGCAGCGCCGGGACCGTCCACCTGCTCTACGGGCAAGCTGGCGGATGGCCTGCCCTCATCGACTTGGCCGAGGGGAACCTCCCGGATTCCGCCGAGGTGCGCATCCTGCGGATCGACGGAGCCAAGGGCTCCGGCGCGGGCAACGGTGCCGGGGACACCCTCTGTTACAGCGCCGATGCCGGGGACATGGACGGCGACGGCCGCACCGACTTTATCGTCAATGAAATGGCCGGAGACGGATCCGGAGGCTCGCCCGTGGATGTGGGGAACCTGTTGCTGGTCAGCGGTCGCGCGCTCCTCGATCCGCCGATCGCGGCGCTCGACGCCCCCCGCTCGACCGTCACCTTTCCCGTCGCCGAGGTGGGTGGTGGGACGGGCGCCCCCGAGCTGGTGGCACTGAGCAATGGCGGTCCCGATCCGGTAACGATCTCCGTGGTCCAGCTCGGCGGCCCCCAGGCTGCGGCGTTCTCCCTCGTCGCGGACTCGGGGGAATCGGTGCTCCCGGCCGGAGCCAGCCGCACCATCGGCGTCTCCTTCGCCCCCGCGATGGCCGGCGCGCACGGTGCGGCACTCGTGGTGCACGTCGATGGTGAGTTCTCCGCAACCCGGGTCGGCCTCCGGGGCATCGGAATCGATCCGACGATCGCGCCCGCCAGCGCCTCGGTGGCGCCCGCCGGCGGCAGCATCCGCATCGCCGTCCCGAGCCAGTTCGGCTTTTCCTACACCCTGCGGCGGAGCGACGACCTCCAGGGATTCTCCGCTCTCGGAACGCCCTCCCGGGGCACCGGAGGTGTGCTCCTTTTCGAGGAGCCTGCCGCGCTTTCGTTGTCGCCGAACGGATTCTATGAGATCGTGCGCGACTTCGCCCCGTAGGCGGTGCGCAACACCCATGGAGGACTACCTTATAGACTGGAAAACGCGTCTCGCCTGCGAGCTCGGAACGCGGCTGGGATCGACGACCCGGGAGGACGAAGTGTGGGCGAAAACGACAGCCACCCTCGCAGAATTCAGCCGAGGAGGCACGGTGTTCAGGTTGTTCTGGAGCAAGGGATCCGACGACGGTGCCCCTCCGGCCTTGCCGTCCGGGCGGATTGCAGCAGCGATCACGGCGCCGGGGGAAACCTGCGATGACGGCGTCCTGACGGCCGACGGAACCATGACCGGCCGTGAGCAGGCGGAGACCGCCACCCTGCTCGCGCACCTCGCCGAGATGGTCGGGTCTTCCGTGGCGCGGACGCGGGAGCGCGAGCGGGAACGGCGGCGCATCGAGGCGGAGCTCACCACCAGCCAAGCTCAGCTGCGCACACTCGCCACGAACGCTCCGGTGGCGATTTTCATCAAGGATCTGGAGGGTCGCTACCTGCTTGCCAACCCGCTGGCGTGCGTCGCGCTCGGCGTGCCCGGGGGCGTCGAGGGGAAAGTCGACACCGATCTCGTCCCGGCCGATCTCGCCGCCCGGTTCCGCAAGAACGATCTCGCCGTGATGCGCTCCGGCAAAACGGAACTGTTTGAAGAGACCGTCGGCGTGGAGAATGGCGAGGCGCGCGAGTTCCTGAGCGCCAAGTTCCCGCTGCCGGGCCCCAACGGCGAGGCCGCCGGGGTCTGCGGGGTCGCGCTCGACATCACCGAGCGCAAGGCCTCCGAAGAGGCGTTGCAGGAAGCCGACCGCCGCAAGGACGAATTCCTCGCCGTGCTTGCCCACGAACTGAGGAACCCCCTCGCCCCGCTCCGTTCGGCCCTGGCGATCCTTGCCCACCGCGGGGACGATCCCCAGACCCGCGCCGAGCTCCTCCACACCATGAACCGCCAGGTGGCACAGATGGTCCGGCTCATCGACGATCTCCTCGACCTCTCCCGCATTTCGCGGGGAAAACTTCGCATCGCCAAAGAGCGGGTGGCCTTGGAGGACGTGGTCAGCGCCGCCGCCGAGGCTGCGGCGCCCCACCTCGAAGAACGCGCCCAGCGGCTCATTATCGAGCAATCGCCCGAATCCATCGCCCTCGAGGCCGACGCCTGCCGCTTGGCCCAGGTCATTTCAAACCTCCTCAACAACGCCTCGACCTACAGCCCCGCGGGCAGCGAGATCCGCCTGGGCGCCTCCGTGGGGGACGGGAGTGTGCGGCTCGTCGTCACCGACGAGGGCAAGGGGATCGAAGAAGGCATGGCCGAGCGCATCTTCGAAATGTTTACCCAGGCCGACGACGCGCCCGCGGGAGAGGGCAACGGCTTGGGCATCGGCCTCACGCTCGTCCGTTCCCTCGTGTCCCTCCATGGGGGCACGGTCACCGCGGCCGGAAACGGATCGGCGCCGGGAAGCACGTTCACCGTCACGCTCCCCCATTCCGATGCCCCACCGGCGGCCGTCGATCCGACGGGCGACACTCCGGAGAGCGCTCGCCGACCGACCGCGCGCCGGATTCTGGTGGCCGACGACAACCGGGACGCCGCCCGCGGATTGACGATGCTCTTGGAGATTCACGGCCACGAAGTGGTCACCGCCTACGGTGGCGAGGAGGCTTGGGCGCGCATCGAGAGCCACGCGCCCGAGGTGGTGGTGCTCGATCTCGGGATGCCGGGCATGAGCGGCTACGAGGTGGCTGCACGCCTCTGGGAATCACCGATCGATCCGCGCCCGCTCCTCGTGGCGCTGACCGGCTGGGCTCAGGAAAAAGACCGGCAAAAAACGCGGGAGGCCGGCTTCGACCACCACCTAGTCAAGCCCTTGGACGTCGAAGAGCTGCTGGCGCTCATCGTCGATGGCTAGCGGTCATCCGGCCCCTGACCGACGAGCGTCTGGTAGGCCGCGGCGTAGCGCCTGCCGAACTCTTGGAGCGAGGCGGCATCAAAGTGGACGCCATCACTTTTGGCCTTCAACCCCTCCGATGAGACGAATGCCACGTGCGGATCGGCCTCCGCTACGGCCCGGTGGGCGGCATCGACTCGCTCGGTGTCCTCGCTCCACTCCCGACCCTCGAACCGCCCGAGCTGGCCGATGATGAAGGGGAGTTCCGGGAGGGAGAGCGCGTCGCGGAAGCGGGCGATGAGTTCGGTCAACCGGTCTTGGTAGATGGCGCTCGCCTCGGGCTTGCAGTCACTTTCGCCCTGGTGCCACAGGATCGCCCTGAGGCTACCGCCCGCTTCGAGCGCTTTCCTGGCACGCTCCAGAGCCGCATCGTAGGGATGGATCTTGGTCGGTGCGTGGTACCCGCCCGGGACCCACGTGGAAATCGGTGAGCCGCCCACTGCCGCGGGGATGAGCCCGATCTGGAGCTCGGGGTCACCGCCCTGGATCTCCGCCGCAAACGCCCGCCCGAGCCCGACCCCTGCGATCGGCTTGTCGAAGTGCAAGGGATCGACCGCCGGCTTCCACTCGCCGTCCTTCGCCAGTGCCCAGATTCCAGGGACCGGCTCGCGGTCCGCATCGGTCACGACCCCGCGGCCCGCCATGTTCGATTGCCCCGCCAAGAGGAAAAGCGAGAGCGATTGACCGTTGGTGGGGTCTTCCGCAGCGAGCGGCAAGGCGGCGGCGACCAACCCTGCGGTGACGCATGTTCTCAAAAATTGAATTCTCATCCGCCATCTATACCATGCCCGGCGAGAAACGCATGACACGCCGGCCGTCTTCGCCCCGTTCATTTCTGTCACGATGAGCCCCCGCACCCACTTCCTCGCCCTCTGCGCCGCCTTCCCTCTCTCCCTGTCCGGGGAAACGGCCAGGGAGATCTTCGATGGCCGATCGTTCGCCGGCTGGCAACACGACGACTCGCACTGGTCAATCGAGGACGGGGCCATCACCGGGACGATCCCCGACGGCGAGCAGCTCAGGCGCAATCTCTTCCTCTTTTTCGACGGGGAGATCCACGATTTCGAACTCCATCTCGACTACCGCATCACCGGTGTCCCGTCCGCCAACTCCGGCATCCAATTCCGCTCGCTCCGCACTCCGGAGGGCAGCGCCGCCGGCTACCAGGCCGACCTCGACGACGGAGCGGTCTGGCTCGGCCGGGTCTACGACGAGCACGGGCGTGGCCTCATCGCCGAGCGCGGGGCGGACACCACCATCGGCCCGGGCGGCACCGCCGCCACGATCGCCCACCACGAGCCCGGGTGGGTGGCCTCGCTCGTCGAGCGCGACGGCTGGAACCACTACGCGGTGCGCGCCGTCGGTCCCCGCATCGAGATCTCCGTCAACGGCCGGCGCACCACCACCCTGATCGACAACCAGAGCGACGCGCAAGATTTCAGCGGATCCCTCGCCCTCCAGCTCCATTCTGGCCCGGGCGCCGCCAAGGTTCAGTTCAAGAATATCACCCTTGCCGATCTCGGCCGGACTCCCCTGCCGGCGACCGCCGCGCCGTCCGCCCAACCGGATGGCCGACCCGGAATCGACGCCGGCCTCGGCTTCGAGACCGGAACGCTCGACGGTTGGACGGCCACCGGCACGGCCTGGGAGGGCATGCCGATCAAAGGCGACACCGTCTCGCCGCGTCGCCCCGGCATGGCCAGCGACCACGTTGGCGAGTTTTGGGTCGGCGGCTATGAGGTCGGCCACTCGGATGAGGCTCAGGGCACGCTGACTTCCGCCCCTTTCGTCGCCGCGCATCCCTACGCCTCGTTCCTCGTCGCGGGCGGCGACGCACGCGAGACCCGGGTCGAAATCATCCTCGCGAGCAGCGGTCGAGTCATCCACTCGGCCTCCGGCCAGCGGCGGGAAAACCTCCTGCCCTCCGTGGTCGAGCTCGCCGCCCACGTCGGGGAGAAGATCCAGATCAGGATCGTCGACGAGTCGTCCGCTCCCTGGGGGCACATCAACTTCGACGACTTCCGATTCCACGAGACCGCGCCATCGGAGCTCCATGCCGCCGGGCTCCCCGCCCGCGTCCGCACCAACCCGATCCTCCAGCATCTCGTCAAGAACCCGGCCGCACCGGAGCCGAGCTCGCCCGCTCTCGCCAACGTGGCCAACACCTACCTCCCGCCCGGCTTCGCCGCGCATCTCGTCGCCGCCGAGCCCGAGGTTCGCCAGCCGATCGCCTTCACCACAGATGCCCGCGGGAGGCTCTGGGTAGCCGAGGCGTTCTCCTACCCCCAGCGCCAACCCGAAGGCGAGGGGAAAGACCGCATCACCATCTTCGCCGACGAGGACGGCGACGGCAGCTACGAAACGCGGAAGGTTTTCGCCGAGGGTCTCAACCTCGTCTCCGGGCTCGAGGTCGGCTTCGGTGGGGTCTGGGTCGGAGCCGCCCCGCAATTCCTCTTTATCCCGGACAGAGACGGCGACGACGTGCCCGACTCCGCCCCCGTGGTCCTTCTCGACGGCTTCGGCTACCAGGACACCCACGAGACCTTGAACTCGTTCATCTGGGGGCCGGACGGCTGGCTCTACGGTAACCAGGGCGTCTTCAATACCGCGCACGTCGGCAAGCCGGGGTCACCGGACGCCGCGCGCACCGAGCTCCGTGCCGGCGTCTGGCGCTACCACCCGGTGCGCCACGAGTTCGAGGTCTTCGCCCACGGCGGATCAAACCAGTGGGGGCTCGACTTCGACCGCTTCGGTGAGGCGTTCATCACCCACTGCCGTTCGTTCTGGGGCGGCGGCCCGACCACCCACGTCATCCTGCGCGGCCACTACTGGAACCAATCGAACGCCCACCACGCGCCCTTCATCTCCGGCGACGCCCCATCCCACGCCCCGCACTTGCGGAACTTCCTGCCCGCCTCCGCCCGCTACGGCCACGGCGAAGGCGGCGCGGGCAAACCCGGATCCCGCGCTCTCTACGGTGGCCACTCCCACGTCGGCGCCATGGTCTACCAAGGCACCAACTGGCCTGCCGAATACCGCGACGGCCTCTTCACCCACAACCTCCACGGCCACCAGATCAACCACCAGCGGAACCGCGAACTCGGCTCCGGCTACGAGACGGTGCACGCCGGCCAGGACTTCGCTTTCGTCGATGCCCCCGACTACGTGGCCGTCGATCTCAAGGCCAACCACGACGGCGCCGTCTACCTCATCGACTGGGCCGACACCCAGCACTGCCACTCCCCCACCATGGAGCGCTGGGACCGGACGAACGGGCGCATCATACGGATCGCCTACACCGAGACCTACCAGCCCACCACGGTCGATTTCGCGAAACTGACCGATGCCGGGCTCGCGGCGGAAGTCACCAGCGACAACGAATGGTCGTCCCGCACCGCCCGCCGGCTTCTCCAGGAACGGTCGGCAGCCGGAGTGCTCGACCATTCAGCGGTGGTCCCGCTGGCCCAGACCGCTCGCTCGGAGGATCCCCGGCAGGCTCTCCGCGCGCTCTGGACGCTGCACCTCACTGGCGGCCTCACCCCCGGGGCCATCGCCGCCGCCCTCGAGCATGCTCACCCCCGCGTCCGCGCGTGGGCGATCCGCCTCGCCACCGAAGAGGGCTCCGCCCCCGGCGGCCTCTTCCAGAAATTCCTCGCCATGGGTCAAGACGACCCCTCCCCCGTCGTCCGTCTCGCCCTCGCCTCCTACCTCGCCGACGTGCCCGCTGAACAGGCTTGGCCGCTCGCGGAGATCCTCGCCTTTCACGGAGAGGACAACGACGACCGCAATCTCCCCAACATGATCTTTTTCGGAATCGCTCCGCACCTGGCAGAACATCCCCAGCTTGCTCACTCTTTGCTGACCCGTGACCCTTTCTCGGCACGGCCCTCACCTTCCCAGGGTGAGGTCCAACCGAAAATCCGAGATTTCACGGATTGGTATCTCACCAAGACACCCGGCACCCTCGCAGGAGTTATCGGCAAGATTAAATCCCTCCCCGCAGACGGGCGCGGCCGCCTCCTCAAGACGGTGCGGTTTGCCTTGGGCGACTCGCCACGGGCAATGCCAGATGCCTGGATCCAAATTGCTCCGGAGCTCTACGGAAGCCCCGATCCGGAAACCCGCAGCGACGCTCGCCACCTCGGCGCCCTCTTCTCCGACGAGACCGTCCTGGCCGAGCTCCGCCTGACCCTCGCCGACCCCAAAGCTCCAGGGGAGCAGCGGCGCCACGCCTTCGACACGCTTGCCCGCGCGACCGACGGCCCGGCATTCCCTACGTTTCTCGCCTTGTTGGACGATCCCGCGTTCCGCGCCGAGGTCATCCCACTGCTCGCCCGCTATGACGATCCCGCCATCGCTCCCGCCCTGATCGGGGCATTGGGCGACCTGTCCGCCAAAGAGCGCGCCGCCGCCATCGACACCCTCACCACCCGCCCCGCTTCGGCGCTGGCCTTCCTGGAGGCGATCCGATCCGGCAGCCTCGGCCGCGATCTCCTCACCACGTTCCACGTGCGCCAGCTCCGCAACCTCGACGACCCGGAGGTCACCGCGCTCACCACGGAGATCGTCGGTATCGTCCGCGAGACGGCCGCCGACAAGAAAGAACTCATGGCCAAGATCGCCAAAGCCTACGGGGAGGCGCCGCTTTGGGCATTCGAAACCAGTGCGGGAAAAGCACTCTTCGGGCAGCTCTGCGCCACCTGCCACGCGGTCGGCGGGGAAGGCGGCGGGCTCGGCCCGGATCTCGCCGGCTCCGGGAACAACGGGCTCGATTACTTTCTCGAGGGCGTCGTCGATCCGAACGCCGTCGTAGGTGCCGACTTCCAACTCACCCTCGTCACCAAGACCGACGGCGCGGTCATCGCGGGGGTCGTGCAGGACGAAACGGCGGAAGCTCTGGAGCTGCGCACGATCACGGACAAGCAAAGCATCCCGAAGGCAGCGATCGCGAAACGGGAGCTGCTCGCGGCGTCGCTCATGCCGGAAGGACTTTTGGCGGCACTTTCGGAACGGCAGCAAATCGAGCTCTTGAAATACCTCACGTCGCTGCGCTAGCCGGCCGCGGCCGGCCGGAACGCAGCCTGTTGGCAACGTGGGGCGCAGCGGGTTCCCCCGCGCCCCAAAAGATATGCCGGGGATCCTCCCCTGAGGGCGATCCGAAAAAAAAGCCCGTGGGAACGGATCGCCACGGGCTTCGAGAATTGGGCTGCGCGCGATCCGCTAGCGGCGGCGGCGGAAGATGAGGCCGAGGCCGGCGAGGCTGAGAAGCGCGGTCAGGCTCGGCTCGGGAATGGTTTCGATGATCGAGAAGCCGTGGAAGCCCGAATTGTTGTCGCCCCTCGTGATGGCCAGGGTAAAGTCGGCCGCCGTCTGGTTTTCGAAGACGGCGAAGTTTGAGGACGGATTGCCCGCGCCGGTATCCGTGGTCTGGACGTAGGAGCCGGGGAAGGCACCGCCCAGGTTTGAGTTGGTGCTGTAGGAGTAGGTCGGCCCGCCCGAGATCCCGATGGTGCCGGAACGCCCGTTGCCATCGGAGCCGAAATAGCCGACCACCGTATAGAGCGCGTAGGGAACACCGGTGATGCTGATCGAGGCTCCATTGGTGGCATTGTTGTCGAGGTAGCCGTTCATCAGCTTGTTGTCCGAGCTAGCCGTCCCGTTGTTGGTGTTCCACGAGTTGTTGCCCGTCCAACTGATCGTGGTGCCGACGGCAGCACCGGAGTCGTCGGAAAGCACGCCCATATTCGGGCTTGCCACATCGGCGGTGGTACCGGTGATGGGGCTCGTGGCCGGGCTTGACTCGAGGCCGTTGAAGTTATTCCACCCGGACACCACGAAACCGGGCGCTCCGGCCATTTCGGCAGCACCGAGTTCCGCCGCCGCATCGCGGTCGCTGTTGAAATTAACGCTGATCGAGGCCGCTGAGGCGACGGCTAAACCAGAGAAGAAGACGGCGATGGTAGCTAGGGGCTGCATTGGGGTGGCGCTTGGGGTTGGACGAGAACATCAGGAAAATCCTGATCTCGTTCCAAACCTGTGCTGAACGGCCCGGAAAAATCAAGGACAAATGTCATGTTTTTCTCGGAGCACGATGGCCACCGGCGTTAGCGGAGGGTGAGCCTCAGGCGGAGATACTCCCGCGCGATGCCAGGAGCGGTCGGGGTCGCCGACCGGTAGACGTAGGTGGTGGTGCCGTCGCCGTTGGGGGTCTGGGAGACGAGGACGACCTCGCCCGGGCCGCTCCGCCAGGTGAAGAGGTCATCCGAGATCTCCATGGCCGAAACGACATCGTCCCGACCGTCCGCGGCGGCGTAGGACATGGCGACGTAGTCGCTCCCGCCGATCGGGAGGATCAGCGGGCTCCACGGGCGCGCGGAGGGAACCGGCGAGGCGTCACTCATGCCGAAGAAGTATTCCACGAGCGCGGAGAGACCGTCGGAGTCGCCATCGGCGGTCGGGTCACCGGTGAACGCCACCTCGTCGGAGAAACCGGGAGAGCCGCCGGGCTGGAGGCTGGGGCGCCAATTGATCGGGTCGCCATGGTCGGGGGCGTCCTGCGGGCGGACGAGGGTGAGGCTGGGGCCGTCGCCGTCCGGCGAGGTCGGCCAGCCGTTCTCGTCATCGTAGATGAACTCGCGGATCGCGGAGCCCGCGCCGAACGAGAGCTTCACGTTCTCGCCGCCATTGCTGAGGTTGTCCGGCGCGTACGCGCCGGCCACCGGAAGACCCGGGCCGTGGCGGAGCTCGAAAGCGGCCTGGTTGCGCACGACGAGAGCGAAGGCGCCGGGAGCGAGCGTGGTGAAGGCACCGTCGATGAAGTCGAAATCGATCCCCTTGGTGAAGCGCAGATCGACCAGGCTGAGGGTGAGGTTCGTGCTGATGTTCTGGATCTCCAGAAACTCGAAATCAGAAGATTCGAAACCGGCCGCGATCTCTTCGGGCGTGGCATCGGTCGGATGGTACATGAGTTCCGTGACCATGAGGTTCTCGATCCACGGGGTCAGATCCGGCTCCGACGGCGTGAACTCTACGGGCTCGGACCAGTGGCTCGCTTTCCCGCTGGTATCGAAGTGGCGCACCCGGGCGCGGTAGGTCTTGCCCACGCGCATCTCCACCGGCGGGAAGGTGAACTCCGCGGCGAAGCTGGTGAGGCGCTCGGTCTGGTAGAACGATTCGATCTCGTAGATGTAGCGATCGCCCGGGAGGTAGGCAGCCACCGACGGGTTATGCACCTCGCCGATCCGCCACTCCATCGACCCGAAGGTCACGTTGCCCTGCGGGTCGGAGAAGTCAGACGACCGGAAGGTGATGCCGTCGGTGGGGAAGCCGGCGGCGCCGGTGTAGGTGATCGTGGGCTTGTCCGGGATGGCGGCGTCGACCTGCTTGCTGGCGAGGTTGGTGCGTCCGTAGCCGCCGACCGTGAGGAAATCTTTGGTGTACTGGGTGAGGCTGGCGAACGTGCGACTCGGCAGGAGGGCGGGGTTGAAGTTGGCGTACCAGATCCCCTTCTTGTTCTTGCGGGGATGGTAGTCCCACTGCGCCTGGTTGGCCTCCACGAGATTGTTCGGACCGGCATCGTCAGCGGCGATGAACCCGGCGAACTCGTCGACCGCCTGCGCGGCCTGGTCATTGTCCAGGAGCAGGTCGAGGATGTGGCGGACGCGGTTCTGGTAGGCCTGGTCGATCGCGGGGTACTGGAGGCAGTGGTAGATGTTCTCCCACGCGGGGGTATCTCCCCGCCCGAGGTGCGGGGCGTCCTCGAACGTGAGATCGAGATCCCACGGCAGGGTGTGCCACTTGTCGGTCTCAGAATTGTGATAGTAGTTGACGTTTTCCTGCGGCCGGAGATCCGAGTTATTGATCGCCAGGTTCACGGCGTTCCACGCGAAGTAGTCGTCGAAGTCGAGGATGGCTTCCCACTGTGACTGGGTGGTGTTGGCGTTGTGGCGCCCCTGGAAGGCGAAAAGATCGGAGAAGTCGGTGTTCTGGGTGGCGGACTGGTTGCGCTTGCTGGAGCCGGAGCCGCCATGGACGTTGTAGAGGTTGCCGTCCGGCAGGCCCCGCTCGTCGAGGAACTCGCCCTCGGGTTGTTCGACGGCGATGTAGAGCCCCCAGAAATCGCCACCATACTGGTCGCCGGCGGGCGCCTCCTCGGCGGAGTCGATGATGCGGAAATGGTAGAACTGGGTGTTGCAGCTGGTGCCCCCGGCCAGTTGGTACATGCGGAAGCCGAGCGACTCGCAAAACATCGTGCCGTCGGTGGAGGCGTTGTTCCGCCACCACGGGTTGGTGCCGGGGAGGCCATTGATTTTATCCCACGGGACATCGTATTTCCGGCCGTAGTTGTCCCGGGCCTCGAACGGGCGCGCGCGGTTGAAGTTGAACTTCCACTTGTTCTTGCCGACCTGAAAGGTCGAGGCTTGGCCGCGGACGCGATAGCGCATGTGGTCGTAGACCTTCCCGTCGTAGACCCAGGTTCCGAGGTAGCGGTAGACGCCGTCGTTCGAACCCGAGTACTGGCATTGGATGACGTCGGACTCTTTCGAGATCATGTGGTAGACGGCCACGTCGTCGAGCGCGGCCGATGGGTAGGTAAGGGTGGGCTCGACCCCGGGACGCTTCGAGGCCGTCCAGTCGGGCACCCCGTCGTAACAGAAATAGGCAAAGTTCGGGGATTCGTCGTCCGCGTAGGGTGTCCGGACGGCCGCGCCCAGCCCGTCTTCAACGGTGATCCGATAGCGCACCAGCCTCCGGTGAACCTGGAAGCTCCCCGGCATCACGCCGGTGAAGGTGGAATCGCCCGCCACGAGGTCACCGCCGGTTCCGTCGTCAACCATGGGAACGTCGGTCCAGTCGACATCGTAACGGCCATCGTCCTCTTTGTGGAAATAGTCTCCCGGCTCCACCAGCTGGTAGCTGAGGGTGACGGCGGCGACGCCGTCGGGATCGGTGACGCGAGCGGTGATGGTGACATCTTCGCCCGAGAAGGGCTGCTCGGGGGCGTGATCGACCTGCCGGATATTCGGTGGGGCGTTCGGGGAGAAGACCGAGTTCGCGACACCAGGCGTGGGAACCCCGGCCGCGATCTCTTCCGGATCGGGCGTCGCCACCGTGCAGTCGATGGAAAAGTCACTGCTGGTGAGGGAGGTATTGAATCCTTGCACCGCCACCGTGTTGGTGCCAGCAACGAGGATGCCCTGGGCTCCGGTGACGACGAAATCGCTGAACGCGGCCTCGTGATTGGTGATCGCGCTCCCGGGAGTCCCGCCGATGTCCGAAGCGCGGGCTCCCTGGAAGGTGATGTCGCCGAGGGCGACGCTGGCGCGGGCGACCTCGACTCCGTTGATCCAGACGATGGCGCCGTCGTCGTGATAGACCCGCACGAGCAGTTGCTGGGGGAGGGGGTCAACGGCCTGGAACTCTTTGCGTAGAAAGACGGAAAGGTAGTTCCCCTGCATGTCGGTGAGCACGGTGGCGTCGTCATTGTCGCCGAACCCGAAGACGGCCTGTCCGGTCAGCCAGGTCGCATCTTCGGTGAACCCGGTGAAGCGCCAGGCGTCGGCCGGATCGGACGCCTCGCTGAGCCCCTTGCGGTAGCGCCACGTCTCGCCCGCCGTCACGTAGTCGATCTCCGGACCGGTGAAGCCGGATGCGGACGAGCGCCACGAGCTCCCGAGGTCGTTGTCGAGCGTCTCGTTGATCAGCTCCATCGAGGCACCGGCCCCGCGCGAGGCGGTCGGCCATGGGAAGCCGATCCCGTAGTCCACGATGTCCACGCGCTGGCCGGTGGCATCTTCGAGTTCGATCCGGTCTCCCTCGTTGCTGAGCCGACCGTCGAATGGCCCGATCGCGCTGACACCAAACACGCTCTGCACCACGGCAGGATCCTCCGCGATGACCAGAAACCCGTTGGCGGCAATTGATGCCCCTTGCGGGAACGTGTAGCCGATACCATTGAGTTGCCACCCGCTGAGGTCGACCGCCGCATCGCCCGAGTTGTAGAGCTCGACGAACTCGGCCC
>CAZKYJ010000011.1:13427-19812 GCA_964556355.1 uncultured Verrucomicrobiales bacterium
GGATCTCGTTGATCACCACGGCACCGCTGACGGGATCGGTGGTGGCGAATGACTCGCTCGACGGCGCCCAGCTAGTACCGGCCACGTTCGTGGCCCTGGCGCGGTAGAAGTAGGTGGTCAGCGGGTCGAGCCCGGAAACGAAGCGGGAGAAATCTCCCGTGCGCTCGCCGAGCGCGGCGGAGTTCGCCCACGCTCCGGGATCGGTTCCGCCGTCGGCAAGGCCGTAGAATATCGTCACGGTGGGCGCATCGAAGCCGCTATCGGTCACCCGCCCCCGGAGGTTGGCAGAAGAACCGCTGATTCCGTCGGCGCTGCGGTTCTCCACCGCCGGGGGCACCGGTTGCTGGGTGGCGAAGCTCTCGCTCGACGGCGCCCACGCTCCCCCCCCGCCGTTCATCGCGAAGGCGCGGAAAAAGTAGGAAGTGCCGGTCTGTAGGCCGGCGAGCGTGACAGAGCCACTGCCTGACTGCGCCCCGACGAGTTCGGAATTGTCCCAGTTCGCCGCGGTGGTTCCGGCGTCGATCGTCCCCCAGTAGATGGTGACGATCGGGATTTCGCCGCCCGTATTGGTCACGTCTGCGCCCACCAGCGCACTGTCGGCCTCGATATTCGTGGCCGGAATATTGACGACCGTGGGGGGGAGTGCGGTGGTGTCGAACGTGGCCGAGGAAGGCGCCCAGCTTACGCCCGCCGAGTTGGTCGCCCGCGCGCGGAAGTAGTAGGTCGTTCCCGGAATCAAGCCGGCAACCGCGCCGCTGAAGGCGCCCGCCTGGGTACCGGGCACCACGACCGAGCCGTCCCAGCTGGCGGCGTCCGTCTCGGCGTCTTCGTCGCCATAGTAGATCGTGATGGCAGGCGCGGCATCACCGACATCGACGACGGAACCGTTCAGGATCGCCACGTTGGCAGAGATCCCGGTGGCGGGTTCGTTTTGGACGGTGGCGACCCCGGAAGGGGTGTCCGGCCCAATGATCTGCACGCCGTGAAGCCCACAGTTGTTGCCCACCCGGGTGAGGATGATGGTAATGTCGTCGCTGGTGAGGTTTTCCCATACGGCGTAGTTTGCGGGCGGGCTGCCGGCTCCGGTATCGGTGGTCTGCGCATAGGCTCCGGGGAATCCCCCGCCTTGCGCGGAGTTCGATGAGAACGAAAAGGTCTGTCCGCCCGTGACGGAAACGGTGCCCGTCCGGTCGTTGCCGTCGGAACCGAAGTAGGCGATCACCGTGTAGCCGGTGCCGGTGGTGTAGCCCGAGGGGAGGTTGCCGACGGACAGCGTCGACTGCGAAATGCCGGCGTTGGTATCGAGGTAGCCGTTCATCAGCTTGTTGTCGGGGTTACCGGTGCCGTTATCCGTATTCCACGAGTTGTTTGCCGACCAGTTCACCGTCACGCCGGGCAAGGTCGCGCCACTGTCCTCGGTGACGACGCCCGCGTTGGGCGAGGCGATCCCTGTCTCGGTGCCCATCACCCCGCCGCCCGCAGAATTGATCCCCACGAAGTTGTTCCAATTCGCCTTCGGGTCGACTCCCGCCGCCTCCGCCGGCCCGAGCGCCCCGGCACCGTCCCGGTCGGACACCCAGTTGATCCCGATCGATGCCCCGGGAGCGCTGGAGAGGGTCGCTGCGGTCGCGACGGTGAGAATGGCGAGTCGTGTACGCGAGGAAAACCTGCACAGGATGGAAGGGATCATTGGGGAATGGGGATGGGGACAAGTTTGGGCAGTCGCCCGATGCCCAGGGGGCAAATGTCCCGGGAATCGACCGGATCGCGTGGGGGAACGCGAGCCTTGAGGAGAAGGGGTTTGAGGTTCACTCTATCCGAAATCATGCTTTGGCGCAATCTCCCCCCACCTCCGATGCCCCCAGCCCGCGTTTTCTTCCACCTTGTTTTCGCGGTCGTTCTCGCCCCGCTCTCCCCAGGCTCCGACCTCCGCGTCCTTAGCTATAATATCCACCACGGTGAGGGGCTCGACGGAAAGCTCGGCCTCGAGCGGATCGCCAAGGTCATCGAGGAGGCCGAGCCCGACGTCGTCGCCCTCCAAGAAGTCGATCAGCAATGCCGCCGCTCGGATTCCGTCGCGCAGGTGGCATGGTTCGCCGAACGCCTCGGGATGCGCGGGTATTTCGGCAAGTTCATGGATCACGGTGGAGGGGAGTACGGGCTCGCCGTGCTTTCGAAACTGCCGGTCAACACCACGTTCGTCCACCCGCTTCCTCCCGGTGGCGAACCCCGAGTGGCACTCGAGGTCGTCGTCGCGAGCGGATCCGGCGACGTGTCTGTCGTCGGCCTGCACCTCGATTGGATCGACGACGACACCGTACGCTTCGCCCAGGCGAAGGCCCTGGCCGCCGCGCTCGACGACCGCGAACACCCCGTCGTCCTCGCCGGAGATTTCAACGACCTCCCGGACTCGCGAACGCTCGCACATTTCCGTGCGAACGGATTTTTCAATATCGCCAAATCCGGAGAAACCTCCGACACCTTCCCGGCGGACGCCCCCGACCGGGAGATCGACTTCGTCATGGTGCGAGGTGCAGCGCCAGGCACCGCTCGGGTCGTCGACGAACGCGTCGCCTCCGACCACCGACCGCTCGTCGCCACCGCCACGATCGGGAAGCCCCTCAAAGATCTTCCCTACAAATCTCGGGGCGACTTGAGCGACTACGAGAATGAGCGCTGCCAGCTCGACCTCTATCTCCCCGCCGGTTCCGCCTCCCCCACCCCGGCGCTCCTCTGGTTCCACGGCGGCGGATTGAAGAACAATAGCAAAGACAACGATTTTGCCCCTGAGATCAGCCAAGCATTGGCGGATCGCGGGATCGCCGTCGCCACCGTCAGCTACCGGCTCAGCCCCGAGGCGACCTTCCCCGCCTATATCGAGGACGGCGCCGCCGCGTTCGCGTGGGTGCACGCCCACGCCGCAGACTACGGGATCGATCCCGAGCGCCTCTTCATCGCCGGCCATTCGGCGGGCGGCTACCTCACTTCGATGCTCGGCAGCGATCCCCGCTGGCTCGGGCAGCACGGCCTCACGACCGACACCATCGCTGGCCTCGTCCCGGTCAGCGGCCAAGCGATGACCCACACCACCGTGCGCGAGGAACGCGGTCTCAGCGGGCGCTCCCAAGTCACCGCCGACGAAGCCGCGCCAATTTTTCACACCAGTAAGACGTCGCCCCCGTGGCTCATCATCTATGCGGAAAACGACATGGCCACCCGAGCCGAGGAAAACGCATTCTTCGTCTCCGCCCTCCGCGCCACCGGCCACCCCAACGTCCGCGCCCACCAGATCCCCGACCGCAACCACGGCAGCGTCGCCCACCAGATCCGCGAGCCCGGCGACCCCGTCCTCGAACTCATCGTGAAGTTCGTCGAGGAAATGAGTCGCGCGCGCTGAACCAATCCCGCGCCGGAGCCGAATCCCGGTGTACAAAACGCCAGTTCCTCGGACTGCGGCGGGATCCCACGGCTTTTGCCCGGAAGCATGCCGATCGAGATCACCGGAGCCCCGCGATCCGCCAACATACCTGCCGCGCGGTCACGTTGAATGACTCGGAACCGCCCTCGCGAAGCGCGGAAGTCGGGGACGATCCCCCCCTCGGGGAAGGTTGATCAGGTGTGATCCTGAAGCCCGCGCTTGTAGCGCTCTCTCCCGCCCGGTGACCTCGTTCTCGGACGAGATCATGGTCGCGAAACGGCAGCACTGCGGCTCCGGCATCCCCAGGACTCTAGCCTCATACGAGACTCCTCAGCCCATCGCCGGCTGCGGCTCCATCCGGCTGATCTCCCCGAGGTGCTTCAGAAGCTCGCGAGCCTCGGAGCGCCACTGGTTGAGATTCTTCTTCGAGACCCGCACCTGCTCGGCCATGGAACGCTCCAACTCGTGGTAGTTCTTGGTGAACTTGACGAGGAGTGCCTCGTAGGTCTCCACGGCATGCTCCCACTTCGGGCAGGCGACGGCTCCCTTGACCAGTTTCGGTGCCTTCGCGTCGATTTGGCGCTGGGCCTCCCGCATCTCGGCCATGAGGATTTTCTCGGGGGCGACCCGCTTGAGGTTCCCGGCTAGACCGATCTTGTCGAGTGTCCAGATCGCCCACTTCGTGGGATCCCAGCTGGTACGCTTGACGCCATTCCGGTAATCGTGCTGGAACGAGTGGTGGTAGTTGTGGTAGCCCTCGCCGAAGGTCAAGACGGCCATGATCCGGCTATCGCGCGCGCTGGAAGCCTGCGAGTAGGGCTGGCGGCCGATGGTGTGGCAGAGGGAATTGATAAAGAAGGTGGAGTGCTGGACGACCACGACTCGCGTCACGCCGGCGATGAGGAAACCGCCGAGCGCACCGGCCCAGCCGTTCCAAAGGTAGCCGAGGGCGGCGGGCAGGATGAGCCCCACTACCACTGCGATCAACTGGCAATAGCGGTGCTGCCACATAATGAGCTTGTCCTTCTTGAGATCGGCGACGTTGTCACGGGACTCGGGGGTCAGCTTGAAGAGGAGCCAGCCAATGTGTGCCCAGAAGAACCCCCTGCTGATGGCGTAGGGATCGTCGTCCTCGTGGTCCACGTACTTGTGGTGATCCCGGTGATCCGACGCCCAGTCGAGCGCCGAGTTCTCAAAGGCGCACGCGCCAAAGATCAGCGTCGAAAATCGCACCGGGAGGCGCGCACTGAATGCGCGGTGCGCGAAGAGCCGGTGGTAGCCCAAGGTGATGCTCATCGCGGTGGCGGGCACGTAAAAGACGAACATCGCGATCTGGAACCAGTCGATCCCGAAATGCCAGAGGTAGAGCGGTGTCCCGATCAGCGCGATCAGCAGCGTGCCGATGAGGAACGAACTCGTGATCCAGTTAACTCTGGAAAATGGGAAATTTTTCATGCTTAGGATGAGCGGTGACGATAGGCTTGGATTGGACGGAGGCAGGAGGCTGCCGATCTAGCGGAACAAAAAGCGCCGGGGGAAACCGCCCATCGCACCAATACGCGGGGCGATCAAGGGAAATTAGCGGCAATGTCCACGCCGGCGCAGCGCGGATGATGCCATGGAAAGTCCGATGGCGCAAGGTCCGCATCCCCCGGCCTGGCGGACCCGGCTCCGTTGCCCATCGAGACCGCCGAGGGGGCACCCACTTCGATAGTTCCGGCTCCGGCGGGGCATTTCCCCATCACCTCTCTTTTTTGATTGGTGTGGGGTTCTCGACTAGAACGAGTGATGACACTCACTGGAAAACGCGCGCTTGTCACCGGGAGCACTCGCGGCCTCGGCAAAGCCATCGCCTTCGCGCTCGGCGGGGCCGGTGCCCACGTCGTCTTCAATTTTGCGAACAACGAGGAGCTGGCCGAGTCGACATTCTCCGAGTACCGGGCCGCGGGCTACGAAGGCACCTTGGCGCGGGCCGATGTGGCCAGCGAAGAGGGAGTCAATGGCCTGGCGGAGGCCATCGGCGGCATCGACATCCTCGTCCCGAACGCCACGCCCGATCAGCCCCAGCTCCCGCTGGAAGAGTACACGTGGCAACAGGTGGAGACGATGCTCGACTTCTTCGTCCGGAGCCCGTTCCTCCTCACGAGAACCTTTGTCCCCGCGATGAAAGCGCGGCGCTGGGGGCGCATCGTTCACATCACCAGCGAAGCATTCGAGCGCGGGATGGCCAATTTCTCGGCCTACGTCGCGGCAAAAGGCGGCCAGACCGGCCTCGCCCGCTCGGGCGCGAACGAACTCTCTCCCCACGGCATCACCGTCAACACCGTGTCCCCGGGATGGATTCCGGTGGAGCGCCACGCCGATGACCCGCAGTCCATGAAAGACGCCTATCTCGCCACCATCCCCAGGGGGCGATGGGGAACGCCGGAAGACGTCGCCCACGCGGTGCTCTTCTTCTGCCAACCACAGAGCGGCTTCATCACCGGGCAGACGCTGTGCGTCGACGGGGGGACGACCCAGCCGAGGTAACCGCGAAGGCATCGCTCCGGCACCATCCCGCACATCGCATGAAACGGGCAAAGACAGTCACGGGACACCACCGGGCAACCCGTCGGCTGGTCGCCCTGGCGACGCTGCTAGTGACGGGCTTCGCAATGGGTGAGGAAACCCTATTCTTCGAGAGCACCATCCGCCCGCTGCTCATCGATCATTGCTACGAATGCCACTCGGAAGAATCCGGCAAAATCAAGGGGGGCCTCCTCCTCGACCGGAAGGCCGGCTGGCTGGCCGGCGGCGATAGCGGGATCCCCGTGATCGACCTGGAGCATCCGGGGGATAGCCTCCTCCTCCGCATGGTGCGCCATGACCCGGATTTCGAGGCCATGCCTCCCAAGTCCAAGCTGACCGACCAACAGATCACGGATCTCACCGCCTGGATCGACCGGGGAGCCCCCGACCCCCGGTCAC
>CAZKYJ010000011.1:19822-20151 GCA_964556355.1 uncultured Verrucomicrobiales bacterium
CCGACGGATTCGACCTCGAAGAGCGAAGGCAATGGTGGTCGCTCCAGCCGCTCCGCGACCGGAGCCCCCCTGACGTCGGTGACCCTACCTGGCCACTCAACGGTTTTGACCGCTTCGTCCTCGCCGGGTTGGAGAGGCGCGGATGGGCACCCGCCCCAACGGTGGACAAAGCGACACTGCTCCGGCGCGCGAGCATCACCCTCACCGGGTTGAGCCCGACCGCCGACGAGTACTTCACCTTCGAAATGGATGGATCCCCGTTCGCCTTCGAACGGCAGGTCGACCGGCTCATCGCCTCCCCGCACTTCGGCGAGCGCTTGGCGAGGCAT
>CAZKYJ010000012.1:0-20030 GCA_964556355.1 uncultured Verrucomicrobiales bacterium
TGAGGTCGAAGGTCGAGTTCGAGATGAAGCTGCTCCCTTGGATATCGAGGTTGTCGGCCTGCGAGATGAGGACGGTGTCGTGGTAGAAGGCACCGCCGTCGTCGGCAAAATTGGCGATGAACGAGGTGGCATCGGTGACGAGCAAGGGCGGGTCAACGTTGTTGGAAGTCCCCTGGGGAGCGCGGGTGATGAGGGCACCGCCGAGCCCGGCGAAGTTGCTCTCGAAGTCGCAGCGGAAAAGGCGAAGCGAGCCGCGGTTGTCGATGGCTCCGCCACCTTCGAAGGCACTGTTGTTGCGGAGGATGCCGCGTTCGAGGTTGAGGGTGGCGCAGTCGTTGTAGATGGCACCACCGTAGGAAGCGGAGTTGCCATCGATGATGTTGGAGCCGCCGAAGAGGGCGCCGAGGGCGACCATACCAGCGAGGTCGTTGTTGTAGATGGCTCCGCCAGAAATCTCGGCGGCGTTGGCGACGAAGCTGGGCGTTCCCGCGGCGGTGCGCTGCAGGAACAGGTCTCCGTTGTTGAAGATCGCCCCGCCGAAGCACGAGGAGTTGTCCCGGATAAGACAATTGCCATAGATCGAGAGATCGCCGCCGTTGAAGATGGCGCCACCGGGCTGCGGGTTCGTCCGGTCGTTGCAGTTGCCGAAGCCGTCGGCGAGGCCGAGGTCGATAATGCTGACGCTGCCACCGGCGGCGACGTTGAAGATCCGGCTACTGAACTGTCCGGAGAGGGTCGGCGGGCTGGCGGGGTCGCTCCCGTCGAAGATGATGTGGCTGCTGCCGGGGGCGATCTCCCCGTTGAGGGGGAGGATGGTAGCGGCGGTCGACGGGTCGAAGCGGATGCGGGTGGGGAACGAGAGACCGGCGACGGCGGATTCCAGTTCGGCGGCGTCGTTTACGAAAACGTCCTCGAAAATCCCTTCGGGCAGGGTGTTCCCGAAGAGGCCGATCTCGTTGGGCGAGAGTGGTTCGGGCCAGAAGCCAAGCGAATTGAGGCCGACGGAGGCGCCGGCGCGAGTGCCGTCGGCAAAGAGGAGAGCGAGTTGGGGATCGAGCGAGAACGGGCCGTTGACGGGACCCAGCATGGCGCCTGCCCGGATTCCGTCGACAAAGACTGTGACGGAGAGTTCGGTTTGGCTCACGCGCTGGCAGGTCAGCGCGATGGTGTAGAACTGGTCCGGGAAAAGGGCATCGGGAGCGGTGACGAGCTGGCCGCCCACCGCGATGCCACCGGCTCGGTTGCTCGTGGCCACATCGGGGACAAGGGAGATCTCGGCGGCGTCGGCGTTCGCCAGATCGGTCTGGAGGAGGGGGGTGAACCCGATCGTGGTGGCGGTTCCGCCAGGGGTACCCCGGAAGAGGATGTCGAGGATGAGCGTCCACTCGTTGGTGCGGGTGGCGAACGGTTCCGGATCCCTGGCGCCGTTCGAGCCGACGCGGTGGGGGAGGGTGATCCACTGGGTGGTGTTGAGCGGGGGAACGTCGAGGAAGATCTCGGACCCGAACGCGCCGGATCCGAACTGCGGGGTGAAGCCGATGGGGGCGAGCAGATCGGCGATGTCCGCCTGCTCGTTGAGCGAGTTGTCGAGCCGCCACTCGCCGCTGGTGTTGGCGATGCCAGCAAAGAGCTGGGTCGCGGCCAGAGCGGAGCACGCGGCGGCCGTCAGAATCGTGGGCTTCATCATGGTGGTTTTGGGCTGTACTCGGTGGATCCGGAATCTCAGGGGCATGCGCCTGGTTCCCCCCTTTCTTCTAACCTATAATGGATTTCGAGTCAGTATCTTTTTTCGGGGGTTTCCGGCCGCGCGCACGGGGGATTTCGGCCGGGTGGGGAGGTGCTGATGCCGATCTTCCGTGCCCCCTCTTCGGCGGGGGATGGCACCGGCCGGGACCACCCGGGATTCCGGAAGGATGGCGACGCCTCGCGCGAAGACTCCGGTTGCACCCGGAGGCTGTCATGGTTTACAAAAGGTCGTGATTGTCGCGGGACAGTTTTTCCCATCCGACGACCGCTAGCAAGCAACCCACGCCGCCAAATACCGGCCGCACCGCCATGAAAGTCTCGATTATCGGCATCGGAAAAGTGGGCGCCACGCTGGCGTTCTCCCTGTCGCTGCGGCGGTTCGTCCGCGAGCTCGTCCTCGTCGGTCGCTCGGAGGAACGGACGCGGGGCGAGGCCCTCGACCTCGAGCACGCGCAGGCGTTTGTCCACTCTCCGGCCAAGGTGGTGGCCGGCGGGGTCGCCGAGACGGCGGGCTCGGACGTCATCGCCCTCTGTGCTTCCGTCCCGATGGATCCGGGGATGGACGACCGGCTGTCGCTCGGGCCGGCCAACGTGGCGCTTTTCCGGGAGCTGCTGCCCCCCTTGGCGGCGGCCTCGCCCGACGCCGTGCTGGTGGTGGTATCGAACCCGGTCGACGTGCTCACCTTCGCCGCACAAGAGATCACCGGGTTTCCACCGGATCGGGTCATGGGGACGGGGACCTTCGTCGATTCCGCACGGTTCCGGCAGCTCCTCAGCGCGGAGGTCGGGATCCACCCGGACGACCTGCGCGCCTACGTGCTCGGCGAGCACGGGGCCAGCCAGTTCCCGGCCATGTCGGTGGCGCTGGCGGGCGGCGAGAAGATCGAGGACAACGCCCACCGGCGCGAGCTCATCGCCGCCACCGTGGAGGCCGGCTTGGAAGTCTTCCGGCTCAAAGGCTACACGAGCTTCGCCATCGCCATGGCCGCCGCCGCCGTGGTCGAGGCGGTCGCCCTGAACGAGCGGCATACCATGCCGCTCAGCGTGCGGGTGGACGGGTTCCTCGGCGTGGAGGGCGTCTGCCTGAGCCTGCCGGTCGTCGTCGGGCGCCGCGGGATCGAGAGGGTTCTCCACCCCGAGCTCACCGCCGTGGAGGCCGATCAGTTTCGGCGGAGCGCCGAGGTCGTGCGCACGGCGACCGCGGTGGCAATGCAGCGGGGCACCGGCACCCACGGTTCCTAGCGCCGGACCGCTCGGGAGCAGGTTGCCGCGGTTGAAAATGATCTTTACAAGATCGATCGCGTTCGCTAACCGTGGACAACGGGGGAGAATCCTGCCCCGACTGAAACCCCACAAACCCCTGAACTCCTTAGCGCCCCGTGAAATCGCTACTGCCCACCCTTGCCGTCTCCGCCCTCGCCATCGGTCAATCCTCCGGTGCCATCCAATGGCAGGTTGGCATCGACAATAATGCCCAGTTTCATGTCCCCGGCCCCAACGCGGGCACCGGAGGGGGGCTGCAGGCTAATTTTATCCAGGAGCTCGCTGATGCCATTGGGAACGCCCCCCTACCTGGTGTCCCGAACAACGCTGGCGGACCGGCCAGTGGAGCCGGTCGGAGTGTCGATGACGACTACTACTTCGCCGGTGTCTACAGCACCGTGCTGGACGGCAGCGGCTACACTCCGGTGGGGGCGGTCGGAGCGAACGAGGAGAACGTCGAGCGCGCCTTCACGGGAGCTGATCCCGAACTCCGCTTCCACTTCAATCTCGATCCGTCGATTACCGCGACCGACCGGCTCTCGATCTCGTTCGATTTCTACAACATGGACTTGAACGGGCAGCCGGCGAGTGACCCGAGCCTCTTCTGGGACGTCGAGGTGCTTTACAACAGTTTCTCCGTCACCACCTTCCGGGTCACCGACGCCGACATCCGAAATGTCCTGAACCCCGGGGTCATGGAGCTGACCACCCCGACTTTCAATCTCGGCGACTTCAACTCCTCGAACGCACCGGGGGCCGATAACTACGTCACCCTCCGGGGCACCAACGTCGGCTCGAACTCGCGGTGGATGAGCCTCGACTACGTCGCGCTCGATGCTTCTCCCGTTCCCGAGCCCTCGTCGGCGCTCTTTGTCGGCCTCGGGGCGCTGGGCGCGCTGCTCGTGCTCCGCCGGCGCAGCCGCTGAGGCAATAGTCGCCCCCGAAACCTCGATCCGCCCCCGCCCCTGACCAAGCCGGGATTCCTGCGCCGCGACCGCGGTGGTCACCTCCGGGGCAGCCCGAGCAGCGCCGCCGCGTCGCCCTCGAAACCGACCGCGGCGAACCCGCCGCCGATCAGGCCACCTTCGATGGTCGCCATGTCGGGCTGCTGCGCGAGAACCGTCCCGTCCGCCAGAAAATCGACGGACGAATCCTGCGGCCGGTAACCGAGGCGGGCGGCATTGGCGTTGTCGAAGAACGGCTCGGGGTTGTCCGAGACCCCGTAGACGATCTCGAATCCGAGGTCGTCGCGCTCCAGGCCGACGGCGACCAGCTGGGCCAGATCCCGGGCGCTCACCCAGGTGCGGAGGCGGCGTTCCTTGCTCAGGTCGTCGCCGACGTAACCGATGCGGATGGCGAGCACGCTACGGCCGAAATTATCCGCGAAGTAGGCGCCCTCGGCCTCCGCGCTCGCCTTGCTCCAGGCGTAGGGAGTGTTCGGGCGCACCGGCGTCGCGTGGTCGATCCGGGTCCCGCGCCGGAGGAAGCCGACCACGTGGGCGCTGCTCGCCAGCACGACGTTCCGGATGCCCGCCGCCCGTGCCGCCTCGAAAACGTGGTGCGCGCCGACCACGTTCGGCCCGAGCACTTCGCCGAACGCGTAGTGCGCGCCGACCAGCCCGGCCATGTGGACGATCCCGCCCGCGCCCGCCGCCACTTCCTCCGCGAACCCCTCGTCGGTGAGATCGCCCTGGACGAAAGTCTCGCCCGGCGCGAGCTCGTCGACCGGCTGCCGGTCGGTCAGCACGACCCGCCCGTAGCGCGCGAGCAAGTGCGGGCGCAGCGCCCGGCCGACGATGCCGGCCGCGCCGGTCAGCAGGATCGTCCGGGCGGCGGGTGGGGGATCGGGCGGGTGCATCGTAGACGTTGACAGGGGGGCAAGTGGGTGGAATATGGTGGCTAGTCCACTAGCCAGCAACCACCTTTTCCGATCCGTGTCCCCGCCCGCCACCAAGAGTCCCGCCACGCCGGGGGTCGGCCGTCTGCCGAGCCGGTCGTTTGCCGTGACCCCGGTGCACCAGCGGGTGGCCGAGCTCTGCCGGGAGTCGGTCCGGCGGGGCGATTTCTCGGCGGGCGAGCGTTTTCCGTCCGAGCGTGAGCTGGCGGCGCGCTTCGAGATCAGCCGCGCCACCGCCAACAAGGTACTGGCGACCCTCGTCGGGGAGGGGATGCTCGAGTTGCAGAAGGGGATCGGCGCGCGGGTTTCCGGGCGCCGGCCGCTCTTCGCCTCGCTCGCGGGCATGGAGAGCTTCACGGCGCACGCCAGGGCGCAAGGCCGCGAGCCCTCGACCGAGGTGCGCGCGTTCCGGCGGGCGAGAGCGGCGCGGCTCCCCGCCGCCGTCCGCGGGGGGCTCGGCTGTCGTGCCGACGAATCGGTCGTCGCCCTCGAGCGGCTCCGCCTGGCCGACGGCGTGCCGATGATCCTTGAGTTCCGCTGGGTCAGGGAGGCATTGGCCCCGGGACTCTGCCGGGACGACGTGGGCGGGTCGTTCTACCAGATGCTGGCGGAGAAGTTTTCCCTGCCCATGACCGGCGAGCGGCACAGCATCTCGGCCGTCGTGCTCGACGCCACCCAGTCGGAGCGCTTCGGCGTGCCCGAGCCAACCCCGGCGCTACGCGTCGAGGGGGTGGGCTTCGTGCGCGATGGCGAACCGCTCTGGTACCAGCGCCTCTTCTACCGGGGGGACCAGTACGAACTCAAAAACGAGACCCGTGGTGTCAACGCTTCGGGGATCGCGCTCCAGCTCCAGCCACAGTCCTAACATGTCTACCACCATCGACGTCATCTCACCCCGCGACGGGCGCCTCCTCGGCACCGTCCCGGTTTCCGGGCCGTCCGAAATAGACGCGGCGGTCGCCCGCTCGGCGGCGGCGTTCCACTCCTGGGGCGTCACGCCCGTCAAGGACCGGGTGCAGCCGCTCTTCCGCTTCAAGCAGCTCGTCGAAGAACGCATCGGCGAACTCGCCGAGATGGTCACGGCGGAGAATGGCAAGACCCTCGCCGAGTCCGAGGCCGGTATCCGCAAAGGTCTCGAGGTCGTCGAGTTCGCCACCTCCATGCCCCTGCTCGCGGCGGGCACCAAGCTGGAGGTCAGCGCGGGGGTCGATTGCTACACCCGCCGCGTCCCCCTCGGCGTCACTGCCGGCGTCACCCCCTTCAATTTCCCGGCCATGGTGCCGATGTGGATGTTCCCGGTGGCCTTGGCCGCCGGCAACACCTTCATCCTCAAGCCATCCGAGCAGACACCGCTCGCCCCGATCCGCCTGGCCGAGCTGCTCCGCGAAGCGGGCGTGCCGGAGGGCGTCTTCCAGATCGTCAACGGCGGTGCGGAGACCGTCGGCGCCCTGCTCGACCACCCGGGGATCGCCGCGCTCGCCTTCGTGGGCTCGACCAGGGTCGCCAAGCTGGTCTACGAACGCGGCACCGCCGCCGGCAAGCGCACCCTCGCCCTCGGCGGCGCGAAAAACCACCTCGTGGTCGTCCCCGACGCCGACCCCGAAGTGACGGCGAAGAACGTCGCGGCCTCCGTCACGGGCTGCGCCGGGCAGCGCTGCATGGCGGCCAGCGTGCTCATCACGGTGGGCGATTGTGGTGATCTGTTAGAGCGGATCGCCGCCGAGATGCGCACCGCCGTCCCGGGCGAGTCCATGGGTGCCGTCATCAGCCCGGCGGCCAAAGAGCGCATCGAGAGCTACATCACCCGTGCCGAGGCCGGTGGCGCCAGACTCGTCCTCGACGGGCGCAACGCCACCGTCCCCGGCCACGAGAGCGGCAACTGGGTCGGGCCGACGATCATCGACGGCGTCCCCCTCGGCCACGAGAGCGCCTGCGACGAGATTTTCGGACCGGCCATCACCGTCCTCCACGTCGCAACCCTCGACGAGGCCATCGCCATCGAGAACGCCAGCCCCTACGGCAACGCGGCCTCCATTTACACCCGGAGCGGTGCCACCGCCCGCTATTTCGAGGAGCGGGCCAGTGCCGGGATGATCGGTATCAACATCGGCGTCCCCGTGCCGCGCGAGCCGTTCTCGTTCGGAGGCTGGAACGCCTCGAAGTTTGGCCAGGGTGACATCACCGGCACCGACGGCATCGCCTTCTGGACCAAGACCAAGAAGGTGACCGCCAAGTGGACGGCCAGCGGAGCCACCAACTGGATGAGCTGACCCACACCTACCCCGACTCGCGAGCTCTCACCACCCGTGAGCCCCCCTTCCCATCACTCCAATGCCGCCCCCGGGCGCGCGCACCCGAAGCCCATGTTATGATCGCCGCCACCTACCACGGCAAGGAACACATCACCGTCGGCCACGTCCCCGACCCGGAACTTGAAGACGGCGAGGTCCTCCTCGCCATCGACGCCTGCGCGGTCTGCGGAACCGACCTCCGCACCTACCGGCACGGGGACAAAAAAATCGAGCCCCCGCGCATTCTCGGCCACGAGTTCTGCGGCCGGGTGGTCGAGTCTCGCGCGGGGGAGGGCGCGCGCGTCAAGGTGGGGGACCGCGTGGTCATGTACATCGTCCTCCCCTGCGGGAGCTGCCTCTACTGCAAGGCGGGCAAGGCGAACCTCTGCCTCTCCCGGACGACGATGTCCTACCATCACGACGGCGCCTACGCGCCGCTCATGAAAGTCCCGGCCAAGGGGGTTCGCGGCGGGCACCTCTTCAAAGTCGAGAGTGAGATCCCCTCGGAACAGATGGGATTGGCCGAACCGCTCGGCTGTGTCACCAATGCCCACGGCAAGCTGGGCATCGGGCTGAAGGACACCGTCGCCGTCATCGGCGCCGGGCCGATCGGGGTGATGCATGCTCTCCTTTCCCGGCTCCAGGGAGCGCAGAAAGTCTGGGTGCTCGACACCTCGGTCGAGCGCCTGGCCATGGCCGAACGATTCGATATCGACGGGACGGTACCGGTGGCTTCCGACGGCGCCCACCGCGAGCGGATGGCGGAGCTGACCGGAGGTCTCGGGCCGAGCGTCGTCATCGTGGCCTGCAGCAACGCTCACGCCCAGGCCGACGCCCTGGAGATTGCGGGGAAAGGCGCGCGGGTCGAGTTCTTCGGCGGCCTCCCGAAGTCCGCGCCCACCGCGGTGTTGAATACGAATCACCTGCACTACAAAGAGCTCGTCGTCACGGGATCTTACTCGGAGAAGATGAGTGACTTCCAGGCCGCCCAGGCGCTCATCCAGAGCGGGCGCTTTCCCGCCGACCGCATCATCACCCACACCCTCCCGCTCGACCGCATCACCGAGGCTTTCCCGCTCATGGAGTCGGGCGAGGCGCTCAAGGTCTGCATCGATCCTAACAAAGTCTCATGCTCTTAAACCCGACGCAGGCACGCGCTCTTTTCGAGGATGCCGCCGTGCGAAAATTTGCCGTCCTCGCCGTCAATGCGGACAGCCCGGCCGCCATCGCCGACTGTCTCCTCGCCGCCCGGGAGTGCGATGCACCGATCATCGTCGAGGCCAGCCTCTGGCAGCTCGCCGGGCATAGCTTCGGAGTGGGCGACCCCTTTCTCGGGCTCGAACGCTATCTTGGCACCCTTGCTAGCTTGGCCGGCTCGGAGCGCTTCATCGATGTCCCGGTCGTCTTTCATACCGACCACATCAAGGGGCCGGATACCGTGCGTATCCTCCAGCACGCCATGACGGTGGGCGCCTCGAGTATCTCGCTCGATTCCTCCGAACTCACCGGCGAAGAAAATATCTCCACCCTGGTGGCGCTGGCGAGCTACGCCGCCGAACGCTCGCGCCCGGCCACGCTGGAGATGGAGGCCGGTATCGACCAAGGGGTCACCGAGATCGGGGAAACGCGGGCACTTTTCGGAGCCGTCGAATCCGCCTGCCCCGGCTACCTCGCCCTCTGGGCACCGGGCGTCGGGACGACCCACGGGCTGGAGGGAGATGCGGCCACGTTCTCGGCGGAGGCGGTGCGCGCCCACCGCGAGCTCGCCTCCGAGATTGCCGGCCGCCCCATCGGGATCGCCCTGCACGGTTCGTCGGGGCTTTCCGACGACCAGCTCCAGGCCGGGGTCGCGGCCGGCGTGGCCAAGGTGAACTGGTCGAGCGAGTCGCTCCTCCTCCGCTCGACGGCGCTACGCGACTACTTCGCCGATGCGTCCGCCCGGCTCGTCAAGGGGCACCGGGATTTCAAGGCGTCCGCCATGGACACGACGGCACAGGCCTACGTCTCCCAGCGCTACGTTCCCGCGGTAGCCACGCGCATCCGCACCCTCGGCGGCGAGGGCAAAGCCGCCGCCCACCGCCCCGGAGCTAGCCCCCCAATCCTATGATCAAAGTCGCCATCACCGGAACCGGATTCATGGGCAGCGTTCACGCCGAGGCGCTGCGCCGATTGCCGGGGATCGAGCTGGTTGGCATCCACGGCTCCACCCCCCAAAAGTCCGAGCGGGCGGCTGCCGAGCTCGGGATCGCCACGGCCTACCCGCGCTACGAGGAGCTGCTCGCCGACGACTCGGTCGATGCCATCCACATCACCACTCCGAACCGGCTCCACTTCGGGCAATGCGTCGCCGCCATCCGCGCGGGAAAGCACGTCCTCTGCGAGAAACCCCTTGCCATGACGTCCGACGAGACCCGCCAGCTCGTCGCACTCGCCGCCGCCTCGAATGTCGTCACCGGCGTGAACTACAACACCCGGTTCTACCCGCTCAACCAGCAGGCCCGCGCGCTGCTCGGGGGGCTGGGCGACGTCCATTCCGTCGTCGGCAGCTACGTGCAGGACTGGCTGCTCTACGACACGGACTACAACTGGCGCGTCCTCGCCGAGGCGGGCGGCCCGCTCCGGGCCGTGGCCGACATCGGCACGCACTGGCTCGACCTCGTCCAGCACCTCACCGGAAAGAAGGTCGAGTCCGTCTGCGCCGACCTCCACACCGTCCATCCCGTCCGGCGCCGGCCGCTCGGTGAAGTGGAAACCTTCTCCGGCAAGCTCGGCGGCACCGGGGCCACCGAGCCGGTGGACATCACCACCGACGATCTCGGTTCGATCCTTATCAGGTTCGGGGGCGGCGGCCGGGGAAACCTCTTCGTTTCGCAGGCCACCGCCGGTCGCAAAAACTGCCTGCGCTACGAGATCGCCACGGCGGGCAGCACCCTCGCCTGGGACAGCGAGCGCCCCAACGAACTCTGGCAGGGGCACCGCGACCGCCCGAACGAGACCCTGCTGAAGGATCCCGCCCTCGCCGCGTCCGCCGCCCCTTTCATCGACTACCCCGGGGGGCACAACGAGGGCTTTCCCGACACCTTCAAGATGTGCTTCCGCGCGTTCTACGCCCAGGTCGCCGACCGCTCGTCCGCACCGCCGTTCGCCACGTTTGCCGACGGCCACCACGAGGCCCTCGCCTGCGAGGCGATCCTGACGAGCCACCGGGAGCGCCGGTGGGTGGACGTCGGCAGCTGAGCCGGAACACCCTCCGCGACCCGCTGGAAATTTTTTCAAGTTTTTGCTCGCCTTTTCGATCCGTTTCTGAGCATCATCGGGTGCGATGAAAGTGCTGTGCGTCAGGGGGCAGTGCACCGCGGCAGAGGACGACCGGTGGCGCGAACGCTGGGAAGGGGCGATCCGCGAAGAGCTCAGCCACTGGCAGCCCGCGGTGGAGTGCACGATGGAGGAGGCGCCGGGTGGCCGCTTCCTCGACGGGCACCCCAGCGCGGATTCGGTCGATGCGGTGCTCGAGCACCTGTTGTGGAAACGGATCAGCGACCGGGATCGGAGAGCGGCCACCGCCATGCCCAGGACGTGGCGCGAGCTCCCCGAAAAGACCCGTTGGTACGCCGCCCTGGTTGCCCGGTGGTCGGAGGACACCGAAGGCCGCGGCTCCGCTCGCATCTCGCTGCGTGACGCCTTCCTGCGCGAGAGGCCGGACATCCTCATCGGGGCGGGGCTCGGTAGCCTGACGGTCTACGACACCTTCGCCCGCGCGAGCTACCGCGACCTGTTGAAGGACTGCACGGTCATCACCTTGGGGTCCCAGCTCGGCAATCCGCACGTGCGGGCCGTCTTCGGCGGCAAGATCACCGCGCTGAGCTCCCGCTACTGGTTCAACCTCGTCAACCCGTTCGACGATGCGCTCAGCGCCCCGCTCCAGGAAGTTCTGCAGGAACCGATGCCCGCCAGCAAATCGAAGCGCGCGCGCGCGGGCCGCCACTTCCACTTCCGGGAGATCCTCACCGCACTCAACCAGGACGGGATCTACGACGACGACCCGGTCGAGTACCTCAAGCACAAAAATGCGCGTTACGGCGTGTGGCGCGTCGTCTCTGGTGCATCGAAGATGCCCTACGACGACGGGCTGGAAAACGGCTGGCACCGGCAGGAGCGCCCGGCCGCCCCGGCCGGCGGGGGCCGTCGCTCGCGTGGGTTGGCGAAGAAGCCGGACCGGAAAGCGCTCATCGTCGGCATCGCGGACTACCCGAATGTCGGGAACCGCCTGGCTGGCTGTGTCAATGACGCCTATCTCGTCAGCGAGCTTCTTCAAGAATGGGGCTACGATCCCGCGGGCATCCGCCTTTTGCTCAACGACCGCGCCACCGCAGACGCCCTGCGCACGCGCCTCGAGTGGCTCCTGCGGGACGCCCCGCCCGGGTCGGAGCGGGTCTTTTATTATGCCGGCCATGGTGCCCAGATCGGGTCTTACGGCATCGGTGAGCACATCGACTCGCTCGACGAGTGTCTCGTCCCCTACGATTTCGACTGGAGCATCGAGCGCGCCGTGACAGACGATTGGTTTTACGACCTTTACAGCCAGCTCGCCTACACCACCCAGTTCACCGCCGTGCTCGACTGCTGCCATGCGGGCGGCATGAACCGCGACGGTGCCCAGGTGCGCGGCATCAACCCGCCCGGCGACATCCGGCACCGCCTGCTCGAGTGGAACCCGAGCCCCCGAAAGTCCTCCGCCCCCGAGGGGAAATGGACTTCCCGTTTCCCCGCCGGAACCGGGGAGGAGGGCGGGGAACCCGCCGCGGGACAGGGGCACATCCGCCGGCTCGGTAACGCCCGCGCCCTCCGCGCCCTGCCGGAGAAAGTGGACTCCAGCGAGTTTGGCCACGTCGGTCCCTACAAGCCGGTCATCATGAAAGCCTGCGCCGAGAGCCAGGTCGCCCAAGAGCACTTCGAGGGATCCGTCGCCTACGGCGCCTTCACCTACGCGCTGCACCGCGCCATCGAGAAGCGGCGCGCCGGGGGAGGACGGTCGTCGCGCACGTCGCTCCCCAGCCCCCAGGAACTCGTCAAACTCACCCGCGATGAGCTCCGCGACCTCGGTATCGAGGGACAGGATCCCCAGCTCGACGGTCCAACCCAATGGATTTCCGGCCCCGCCTTCGTCTCCTCGGGCAAGCCCTGACCCACCCCCGCCGATCGAGATCTCATCGAACCCGTAACCCGCGCCAACCCATGCCCAAGCCATTCCGCCAGCTCAACATCTCCCAGTTCCGCGAACTCGTCCGCACTTTCGACTGGGGGCGTCAGATCACCGCCGTGCACATGCACCACACGTGGCAGCCGGATCACTCGCAGTACCGCGGGGAGTCGACCATCGACGGCATGTGGAACCACCACGTCAACAACAACGGCTGGAGCGACATCGCCCAACACATCAGCATCGCGCCCGACGGGAGCATCTGGACCGGCCGGGGCTGCATCTCCCCGCCCGCCAGCTCCAGCGGGCAAAACGGCACGGCCGCCGCCGGTCCGTTCATGTTCGAGATGATCGGGAACTTCGACTCGGGCAAGGACACCTTCGGCGGCCTGCAGAAACAGACCACCCTCGCCGTCATCGCCGCCCTGCTCGACCACTTCGATCTCCCCGTCTCCGCCCTCCGCTTCCACAACCAGCTCGGCAGCCCGAAATCCTGCCCCGGCACCACTATCGACCACGCCGCGTTCTGCGCCGAAGTCGAGGCCGAGGCCGAGGCCGGACGCGGGGAAAGGGCGTCCGTCCCCAAATCCCGATCGAAGAAAAAGTCCCGCGCCCGCTCCCTGCCCGCGGCACAGAAGAAATCGGTCGCCGATGCCGCCACCACCCTCGCGGGGATCAACCGGGCCTGGGAGGACGAGTCGGCTACCGAGGTCGGCTGCTGCGCGTCCCACGGCGAGCGCGGCCTCTTCGGACCAACCTGGACCGCCGCCGAGAAGGAAAAGCTCTCGCGCTTCGTGATCAACATGCGCGCCGGTCGGCTCGTCGAGAGCGGCAGCTACACCACCACCGAGGACGACGTCCGCGAACTTTTTGGCAGCCACCTTCCCGCCGCCCTTGCCCAAGCCCGCTCCGAGGGGCGCCCCCTCCGTGTTCTCTTCTGGGCCCACGGGGGGCTCGTCAAAGAAAAAGATGCCCTGCGCTACGCCCTCGACCACATCGATGACTGGGAAAAGGCGGGCGTCTATCCGATCTATTTCGTCTGGGAGACCAGCCTCAAAAACACGCTCAAGGACATTATCTTCGGGCGTGGTGGCACCGGCGAGCGCGGGGTTTTCGATGTCACTGACGCCGCCCTCGAGAAGGCGCTCCACGGTCCGGGCAATGCCGTCTGGGGCGAGATGAAAGAATACGCAGCCGCCGGGGTCGCGGCCGACGGTGCCGCCCGGCTCGCCGCGCGGGAACTCGCCGCCTTCGCCAACGAGGCCGGGGACGACGCCCTCTATTGGGCGTGCGGGCACAGCGCCGGGAGCATTTTCCACTCCCACTTCCTGCCCTGCCTCGCCGGACTCGGTGGCCCCGCCATCAGCGACCTTTTCCTCCTCGCGCCCGCCATCACCGTAGGCGATTTCAATTCGCGGCTCGCCGGGGAGATCGGCCCCGGTCGCCCCATCGCACGGAGCACGATGTTTACCATGGACGAGGAAACCGAACTCGACGATACGGTCTCGCCCTTCTACCGAAAATCCCTGCTCTACTTCGTCAGCCGCGCCTGCGAACCCGTCCGCAAGACCCCGATCCTCGGGCTCGAGGTATCGGTCCGCGCCGACCCCGTGGCCGCGCGGCTCTACGGCCTCTCCGCGCCCTCGACCGTCGGCGAGGTCATCTGGTCCCCCAGTTCCGCAACCGGCGGCACCAGCACCACCAGATCGACCACCCACGGCGGCTTCGACAACGACCGCTTCACGCTCAACAGCCTCGCCCGCCGCATCACCGGGGATCACTCGATCACCCCGTTCCTCACCGACCGCACCACCGTCCCCGCCGTCGCTGGAGGGCGCGCGCGAAAGGCGCTCTGCATCGGGATCGATGGCTACCCGACCGCACCGCTTTCCGGCTGCATCAATGACGCCCGCCAGTGGGAGGCCGCGCTCACGGAGCTCGGTTATACCACCACCCTCCTCACCGACGCCGCGGCCACCCGCAGCGGTATCCTCGGCGCCATCGCCGCCCTGATCGACGGGAGCGTCGCGGGCGATAGCCTCGTCTTCCAGTATGCCGGTCACGGCACCCGGGTCACCGACGTCGATGGGGACGAGAAAGACGGCATCGACGAGGCGCTCGTCCCCTTCGACTACCAGTCGGGCGAGTTCCTCATCGACGACGATCTCGGCAAGGTCTACGACACCCTGCCACCTGGCGTCAGCCTCACCCTTTTCATGGACTGTTGTCACTCGGGTTCGATCAACCGGCTCTTCGCCTTCGGGGCGCCGCCCGCGGCCGGCGGCGAGCGCGCCCGCTTCCTCCACGTCCCCGAGCCCATCATGGCAAAGCACGTCGCCAAACGCACGGCCGAGCTCGCGATGGCACCGGCTCCCCGGCGCACCCGCTCGGCCGGCACCGCCGCCGTGAAGGGCGAGGTTCTCTTCGCCGCCTGCCAGGACATCCAGACCGCCAAGGAGATCAACGGGCACGGCTACTTCACCACCACCGCCTGCCCGTTGCTGGTCACGGCCGCCGGCACCATGACCCACGCGGAGTTCCTCGCCGCTGTCGCCGAGAAGTTTCCGCTGCCTGCGGACAGCCAGCTCCCCCGGCTCGACTGCGCCGCCGCCAAGCGCGACCAGATCCTCCTCGCCACCGCCGCGCGTGATGCCGCCCCCGGCGCTCCCGACGTGCTGGCCCCGCCCGCCGGAGCCCAACCGGTCGATGCCCAGATGCTCGTCGAGACCATGCGTGACTACATGAGCATTCTGAAACGGCTCGTTTGATCGCGGGGGATCCAAGACCGGATCGCCTCCGTCGGCGCCGCCGGGCGCCGGTGGCGATGGGAGAACGGTCTGCCTCTCTCCGACGGGGCGGACATCGAGACAGTTGCTGAAACCGCTACCGGCCTGTCCGATCGCCATTCCGTCCCGCAATTGCAGTCACCCCAATCGCGCCCGCCAAGTCACGGGTAGATATGATCGACATCGCGCTCCGCCCCTTTCGTTACACGCCCTCCCGCATCGAGCGGTGATGCCCCGTCGCTCTCCATTAGATGGGTCATCCATTTGATGGCCATCCCGACAAGGGAATCAGCGAAGGGTTCCGCACTCGCCCTTGCGAATTCGGGCAAGCTACCCGGAGTTCTCGCGAGGGGGCTGAAGAGAACCTTCAAGCAGTCGATCATCTGCGGGCCTCGAATGATATCTAGCGTCTGAGGTGTCGACCAGACGGCAAAACGGAGCGTTGCCTGAAGACCCGGCGGGTTTTCTTGCGCTTGCGTGGCGTTGTGCGAGTGGTCTTAGCTTCGCTTCATGAAACTCGGATTCGTCACCGCCATCCTGCCTGACCAGACCTTCGACGAGGTTCTCGATTTCGCCTCCGCGGAGGGCTTCTCCCGCCTCGAGGTCATGTGTTGGCCGCCCGGGAAAGCGGAGCGGCGCTACGCCGGGGTCACCCATATCGCTATCGGCGAACTCGGAGATGCGCAGGCGAACGAGATCAGGGCGAAGGTCGCGGAGCGGGGGATCGCCATCAGCGCGCTCGGTTACTACCCGAACCCGCTTTCCGCCGACCGCGAGGAGGCCGACGTCGCCGCCAGGCACCTTGCGGATCTCATCCGGGCGGCGCCGAAGTTGGGGGTCGCGACGGTGACGAGCTTCATCGGGCGTGACCCGGCGAAGTCGATCGAGGGCAACTGGCCGCGCTTCCTCGAAGTCTGGGAGCCGCTGATCAAGTTGGCCGAGGACAGCGGGGTGCGGGTTGGCATCGAGAACTGCCCGATGTATTTCAGTGCGGACGAGTGGCCGAGCGGGAAGAACCTGGCCATCAGCCCGTCGGTGTGGCGGAGGATGTTCGAGGCGATCCCGAGTGATTCTTTCGGCCTCAACTTCGACCCGTCCCATCTCGTCTGGCAGCAGATGGACTGCGGCAAGGCCCTCCGCGAATTCGCCCCCAAGCTCTTCCACGTGCACGCGAAAGACGTCGCCATCCACCGGGAGAGACTTGACGATGTCGGGATTCTGGCGACTCCGCTAGAGTACCACTCGCCGAAGTTGCCGGGGCTCGGCGACGTCGATTGGCCGCGGTTCTTCGCCACTCTCACCGGGATCGGCTACGACGGTCCGGTCTGCATCGAGGTCGAGGACCGTGCCTACGAGGGCAGCCTGGCCGCCCGCCACGGCGCCCTCCGCCAGAGCGCGCGCTTCCTCCGCCAATATCTCGCCGATGAGGTCGGTGCGAGCGGTTGATCGGCGTGGTCCCCCCGGGCGGCCCGACGGGATTGTCGTCGTGAAGTAACCCCCTCGGCCTCCTTCTCCCAAAGCGAATATCACCCCCGGCACCCCATGACTGATACCCCCGATACCGACCGCGCGAACATGAAGCTCTTCTGGGCCTGCTTCGTTGCGCTGGTGGCCACCTCGTTTGTTTTCGGCCTCCGTGCGAACATCATCGGCGACTGGCAAAGTGACTTTGGCCTGACGGAGGCTGACAAGGGGCGCATCCTCGGGGTGGGGCTTTGGCCGTTTGCCATCAGCATCATCGTCTTCAGTCTGATCATCGATACCATCGGCTACAAAACCACGGCATTTATCGCCATGGGCTGCCATATCGCCTCGCTGTTGCTGACACTTTTTGCCGAGACTCCCGAGGCCCTCTACTGGAGCGTCTTCCTCATCGCCATCGCGAATGGCATGGTCGATGCCTTCATCAACCCCGTGGTCGCAACGGCCTTCAACAACGAGAAGTCGAAGTGGCTCAATATCCTTCACGCCGGCTGGCCCGCTGGCCTGGCGTTGGGAGCGCTCACCTCCATCGCCCTCGGCGGCGCCGACTGGCACGTGAAGTATGCCATGTGTTTCATCCCGGTGGCGATCTACGCCTTCCTCATCCTGCCGTGCAAGTTCCCGGTCAACGAGCGGGTGGCGGCGCGGGTACCCTACCGGGAGATGCTGGCGCAGGTCGGTGCGATCGGCTTTTTCATCATCACCTGGATGCTCGTGCTGGGTGTCTCCCAGATCGCCGGCAGTCTCGACCCCGACGCTGTCCTGCCGGGCTGGGCCGCTCCGGCGATCGCGGGTGTCGCCGCGGTCATCGCGGGGCTCTACACCCGGAGCTTCGGCCATTGGATGTTCTTGCTCATCCTGTTGACCATGGGGCCGCTGGCCACCACCGAACTCGGTACGGACAGCTGGATGCCCGACCTGCTCGGTGCCGATTTCACCCCGTCGCAGGCGGGGTGGATCTTCATCTACGTCTCCACGATCATGACGGTGCTCCGCTTCGCCGCCGGACCGATCGTCCACCGGTTCTCGCCGATCGGGCTCCTCGTGGTGAGTGCCGTCGTGGCCATCGTCGGGTTGCTCTTCCTCTCCCAGGCGGCGGCGTTCTGGATCATTGTTGCGGCGACCGTCTACGCGTTCGGAAAGACGTTCCTCTGGTCGACGACGCTTGGTCTTGTCTCCGAACAGTTTCCCAAAGGTGGGCCGCTCACCCTCAACGGGGTCTCCGCCGTCGGCGTGCTCGGCATGGGCATCCTCGGCGCACCCATTATGGGCGGCCTGCAGGACAAGGGGATCAGCGAGGATTTGCAGGCCCACCATCCCGCCATCTTCCAGCAGGTGGCCGGCGAGCCGAAGGAGATCCCGTTCCTCGGCGCTGCCCGCAGCCTCGACGAAGACAAGGTCAAAGCCCTTCCCGAAGCGGAGCGGGCGATCATCACCGAGACGAAATACCCGCACAAGAAGGCCGCCTTCTACCAGGTGGCCACGCTCCCGTGCTTCATGCTGCTCACCTATCTCGTGATTTTCTTCTCCTTCAAAGCCCGCGGCGGCTACCGGGCGCAGGCGCTGGAGTAGGAGGCGCGCAGTGCGGTTGCGCCCCGGGCCGAGACCCGCGGGGACACGCCCCCTCCGAGGCCGGAGCGCCGCGCGCCCGAGGTCGTCTTCGGGTCTTGAGTCAGACCTTGTCCCCAGCTCGTTGCTGCGCTAATCGATATGAGGAACTCGACCCGAACTGCCATGACAACCCTCGACCAAATTACCGCTGTTCTCGGCTGGTGTGCCCTGATCAACGTCGTCCTGCTTCTCGTCTCTTCGGTGGCGGTCATGATCTGTCGCCAGCAGATGACCCGCATGCACGCCAAGATGTTCGGCCTCGGCGAGGACGAACTGGCGCGGGCCTACTTCCGTTATCTTGGCAACTTCAAGATCGCGGTCATCGTCTTCTCGCTGGTCCCGTATCTCGCGCTCAAGATCGTCGGCTGAGCGGGGCGGGCTGAAGGTTTGCCCTCACGAAGCCGGGGCCGCGGGCGCCTCTCGCTTGACCTGGGCGCCGACCCCCACGATCCATCCTCCTGTAAACCCACCACTCCAAGACCGATGCAACCCCGTCTAATCCTCGCCCTCGCCAGCCTCTTCCTCTTTGCTCTCTCACCCGTTGCCGCCGCGACGCCCGAAGCCGAACGGGCGTTCGCCGCCATGCTGGAGGACGCCACCCTCAACGGCACCTGGGCCCCGATCGACCAGCGCCTCCTCGGCGACAATCAGGAGGACGGCTACAAGATCGTGCGCGCTACCAAGAAAGAGGGCGACCAGTGGGTGCTCGTCTCGAAGATGGCCTTCCGGGGCCAGGAGATGGAGGTACCGATCCCGGTGACCGTGGTCTTCGCCGGCGATACCGCCGTCATGATCTTGAACGACCTTCCATTGGGCGACGGCGCCAGCTGGTCGGCGCGCATCCTCTTCCACGACGACGTCTACGCGGGCAGCTGGTGGGGATCCGACAAGGCAAGCAAGAGCGGCATCGTGAGCGGGACGGTCACCAGGGAAAAGGGCTAGCGCCCACCGGCACGATTGCTGCTCTCCACTAGGTCAGACGACCCACCGCCCCCCAACGATGAGCGCCCCGAAAAAGAAGTTAGCCAAAGGTAAAAAGAAGAAGGTCTCGGCCTCCTCTTCCCTGATGCAGAAGGCCTTTCCCATGGTCACTGCCATCGCCGAGCAGGTGGAGACGAGCGTGCCCTCGGAGATTGTCGACCGGGTCAAGAGCGCGAAAAGCAAGAAGGACATCATCAGCAAGAACTATCCCTACGACCGGGCGATGGATCGGCGTGCCTACGAGAAAAAGATCGAGCTCCTGCAGATCGAACTCGTCAAGATGCAGGCTTGGGTGGGGCAGACCGGCGAGCGCATCGTCATGGTCTTCGAGGGGCGGGACGCGGCGGGGAAGGGCGGAACCATCAAACGCTTCACCGAGAACCTGAACCCACGGGGCGCGCGGGTGGTCGCATTGGCCAAGCCCTCCGAGACCGAGCGCGGGCAGTGGTATTTCCAGCGCTATGTCGAGCAGATGCCGACCAGCGGCGAGTTCGTCTTCTTCGACCGTTCGTGGTACAACCGCGCGGGCGTCGAGCATGTCATGGGGTTCTGCTCGCCGCACGAGTACCTCGAGTTCATGCGCCAGGCGCCCGAGTTCGAGCGCATGTTCGTGCGCAGTGGCGTGCGCCTTTTCAAGTTCTGGTTCTCCGTCAGCCAGGAGGAGCAGCTGCGGCGGTTCATGGGGCGGGCCAAGGACCCGCTCAAGCAGTGGAAACTCAGCCCGATGGACGTCGAGTCCCTCGCGCGCTGGGACGAGTACACGAAGGCCAAAG
>CAZKYJ010000013.1:0-16584 GCA_964556355.1 uncultured Verrucomicrobiales bacterium
CTTCCCCCCCCGGCGAGATACCCCGAAACAGCAACCTGCTCCGGCGGCGAGAAGGTGTCGTCGGCGCTGGATTCCTCCCCACAGGCCCAGGCCACCGCGGCGTAGTCCGCGAGGAGGATCGCCCCGGATCCGACTTCCTCGTTCTGGCAGGCATCGAAGTCGAATCCCGCGGCCGCGATGGCACTGCCATGCTCGACGACGTAGTCGAACGCATTCGAGCGGCGCGGGATGACGCGCTCGATCGTCCCCGAGTAGTTGACGGTCGGATTCATGGAACGGCTGATGCGGTCGAAGGCATTGACCACGAGGACCCGCGGGCGTGGCGGGACGGAGGCGCGGCACCCGACCACGGGACCGGGAAGCGACTCGCCGGCCCCGTTGACGGCCGAGACAAAGAAGAAATGGGGAACGTTCGGGTCGAGGCCCGTGACCGAGGCTTCCGTGACGTTCCCAACCTCGACCGCCTGTCCGAAGCCCTTCCCATCGAGGGACCGGTAGACGCGGTAGCCGGTCGGCGATCCGCTCCCGCCCGTGGGAACCGGCGGCGACCAGCGCAGCAGGACGGAACCATCGGCCTGTCCCCGCGTCCGGAGACCGACGGGCGATTCGGGCGGAAAGGCCAAGGCACCTCCGCCGAACTCATTCATGTAGCGCACCACCGCGTGCATGCCTGCCTTGCCCACCGCGTTGCGCGCTTTCGGATCGCGCAGCAGTTCGGCGTCCTCTACATTGTCGTGGAAAGCCACTTCGATGATGGTGGCATCCATCTCGTCATCGAGGACCTCGTTGTTGATCTCCCCAAACTCGATGTCGTTGCGGTCCAAGATCACGTTCGACCGATCGAACCACGGATGCTCCAGGAACGGGGTGCCCAGTGCGACGAGGTCGTCATTGACCTCCTCACCGCAGAGCTCGGCGAAGCGCCGCTGGTTCGGGGTGGCCGAGCCGGGACGGTTGTTGCCGTTGTAGAGCGCGAGGGATCCCCGGGCCGCACCGCCGCCGGCATTGGTGTGCAGACCGATGTAGACGCGATCGGTCATGGCTCCGGCGGCTTCCCGGTTCATCTCCTTGGCCATGCGTATCGGGGCGGAAACGGTCGCGACCCGGTCGTTGGTGCTCGTCCGGACAAGGCTCAGCGGCTGCCCCTGGCCAAGCCCGGTCTGACACCAATAGAGCGCGGCCTCGTCGGACCGGGGCGCGCCGCTGGTGGTGCCACTGACGAGGGTGTCGCCCATCCCGTTGCCGAAGCGGATGGCGTCGGCGATGACGACACCCCCCTCGGGGCTTCCGCGAAGGTTGCTGACCACCACCGATCCGCGGGCGGGATCGGCGCCCTGCCCGAAGTGGTACTCCCCCAGGTAGACCCACCCGTTGCCCACCATGTGATGCGGGACGCGGACGGTCGACTCGCCTCCGGTGTGGCGGATGCGGTAGAGCTGGAGCCCGCGGTCCGAGCCGTGGCGCACCCAGGTGTAGACGGGATAAATCCCGGTCTCGGGGATGTCGGGGGTGTAGGTAGCGGTGGCGGATTCCGTCCCGGCGAGGCCGGCGTAGCGGTAGGGCACGTCGCCGGCGCTGCCGTAGAAGACCGTCGAAACGCTGTCCAACCAGCTGCCCGCGAATGTCACCCCCGGCGCATCGTTGTCGACGACGACCTCGTTGGGCTGGTCGCCGAGCGGGCGGAGCGGCACGACTGTCGCACCGGCATTGAAGCACCAGGTCGCCAAAAAGTTGAGCTGGTCGACGTTTCCCAAATCCTCGACCATCCGGTGCAGAAGAGGTCGCTGGAACGCCCAAGAACCGGCGGACGGCAAATCCCCCGTCAGCCCGTGACCGCCACTCATGAAGACGATGCGCCCGCTGAGCACCCCGTCCCGCCGCTCGGTGGAGGGAACGACCGGCCTGAGCGCCGACAGCAGACGCGCCCCCCCACCGTCGGTCGGCGGAGGGATCGCTTCGGCGAAGTCGGCGGTCGATCCCGCCCTCGCCGGGTGCCCGGGGGCCGGTGGTGCGGGCAACTCCAAGGGGTCGCCGGGGCGTGGCACCACCATGAGAATGATCGTGCCCACCCCGACAACCAGACCTCCGAATGCGGCACGAATCGTCCCATGTCGATGCTCCATGGGAGGCAAGATTACGCTTCCGTCACCGAGCCGATCAAGGTCAAAGTTCCCCAGGCGAATCCGACGCCGTTCCCGGCAGCGTGCGACAGAGAGAAAACCCCAAACGTGCAGGTCCCGAGTCGGCGAGCGATGCCGTCATCGATGGCGAGAACCCCAAAGGAAGGGGGCCGCCTCGCGGCTACGCGAAAATCTGGTGGGCCACGGTGCCGTGGACGTCGGTCAGTCGGAAATCGCGCCCGGCGTGGCGGTAGGTGAGCTTTTCGTGGTCGAGCCCCAGCGCATGGAGGATCGTGGCATGCCAGTCGTGAATGTGCATCCGGCCTTCCACCGCCTCGTAGCCGTACTCGTCGGTCGCGCCGTAGGCGAACCCGCCCTTGACCCCGCCTCCGGCCATCCACGTGGTGTACCCTTTGTTGTTGTGGTCGCGCCCGTCGCCGCCCTGGGCGTGCGGGGTGCGGCCGAACTCGCCGGCCCAGACAACCAGCGTGTCCCTGAGCAGGTCGCGGCGCTTGAGATCTTGCAAGAGTCCGGCGATGGGCTTGTCGATCTCGACGCACCGAGCGGGCAGGTCTTCGGAGAGGTTCCGGTGGTGGTCCCAGTTGCCGTGGGTCAGCTCGACGAAACGGACCCCCTCCTCCGCAAAGCGCCGGGCCATCAGGCACTGGCGACCGAAGGCGTCCGTCTCGCTCCCGTCGATCCCGTAGAGCTCGAGCGTTTCCCTCGATTCCTGGCCGATGTCCATGAGTTCCGGCAATTCGTCCTGCATGCGGAAGGCGAGTTCGTAGGACTCGATCACGCCCTCGACACCGGGCTGGTGGCCTTCGCGCTGAAGCTTCTTCTCGTTCAGGCGCCGGACGAAGTCGAGCTGGACGCGCTGCTGCTCCTTGGTGAGATCGGGGTTCTCGATGTTCGGGATCTCGATCGGCTGGTCCCCGCCACGGCCGAATCGCCGCCTCCCGCCGTTGCTGAACGGCGTGCCCTGGTAGATCGCCGGAAGGAACGCGCTGCCGAAGCGCTGGGCGGCTCCGGCGCCGGGATTCAGGGCGACGAACCCCGGCAGGTTCGCGTTTTCCGAGCCGAGCCCGTAGAGCGTCCACGCGCCGAGCGACGGCCGCACGAACTGGAAGCTACCGGTGTGCATCTGCACCTGCGCCTGCGGGTGGTTGGGAATGTCGGTGTGCATCCCGTTCAGCAGGCACAGCTCGTCCGCCATCCCCGCGATGTGGGGGAAGAGGTCGGAGATCCAAAGGCCGCCTTTCCCGTGTTGCCGGAAATCCCATTTCGATCCCATGAGCGTGCCACCGCGCGCACCGGCCGAGCGCCCCGCCCTCCCCTGATCTTTTGCCAGCTGCGGCTTGTAATCGAAGGTGTCGAGGTGGGAGGGAGCCCCCTGCATCGAAAGAAAGATCACCCGCTTGGCGCGGGGCTCGAAATGCGGCGACTTCGGATCGAGCGGCTTTCCGCCGGCTACGGCGTCGGCCAGCGCTTGCTGGTGGGCGAGCGCGGCGAAGGCGAGGTAGCCCACGCCACTGGACACCGATTTTAGAACTTCGCGCCGCGTGAAGAAATTGGGATGGTTCATGGCTTCGTGCTGTGTGGGGATGGCGTTCAGTTCACGTAGCGAAACTCCGCGGTGGCGAAGAGGCCGTGGCAGTAGGTGGCGAGCGTGGCGAAGTCGTCGCGCGCGCCGTCTTGGTAGGATTGGAACCGGGTGAAGAAGTCATGGGCGGCCGACCGCTCTTCCTCCAAGGGCACGCGGCCGTAGCAGAGGAGGAACGACAGGCGGATCCATTCCTGCTTGTCATCGGTGTGTTCCATCAGGCGGGTGGCCAACGACCTGGCCTGCGCCAGGACGAAACCGTTGTTCATCAGGTAGAGCGCCTGGGGCGGGATGTTCGTCTCCTCGCGCACCCCGGTCACGATATTCGCGTCGGCACCGTTGAAGAGCGCGAGCGATTCCGGCAGGGCATCGCGGACGATCGGCAGATACACGGAACGGTAGTCCCGGTAGGCGTCCAGGCGATCCGTATCGAAGGCGCGCCCGATGCCCACGTGCCCCGCTTCCGCGACGACGGACCCGAGCGGGCGTTCCCGGTCGAGCTGCCCGCCGACGAAGAGCATGGCATCCCGCAGCGCCTCGGCATCGAGACGCCGGACCGGCATCCTCCAGAGCAGACGGTTCCCCGGGTCATTTTTGTAGGCATCCGCGTTCCATGTCGATGCCATCTGGTACGTCCGGCTGAGCACGAGCTCGCGGATTAGGGACTTGACCGACCACCCCCCCTCGATGAACTCCAGCGCCAGCGCGTCGAGCAACTCCGGATGGCTGGGGGTGTTCCCGCTGACCCCGAAGTTGTCCGGCGAGGTCACGATCCCCTGCCCGAATAGCTTGCCCCAGACCCGGTTGGCCATGACCCGCGCGGTCAGTGGGTTTTCCTCGGAACTCAGCCAACGGGCCAGTTCCAGCCGCCCGCTGGTCTCCGGCGAACAGGCGTCGTCGGAGAAATCTAGCACCTGCAAAAATCCGCGCTCGACCTGCTGCGCGGGCATGTCGAGCTCCCCTCGCACCAACACGGTGGCGTCCCTGGGACGGGGTTGATCCTGCACCCCCATGGCGAACGACTTCTTGCGACCGTCCGGGTCGTAGCTCGCGATGCGTTCTTCAAGGAAGGCGGTGGTGGTGCGCAACCGGACGATCTGCTGCAGGTTCGCCCCCTGCCCCCTCGCGCCCCGAATCAGTTCCCGCAACTGCGCCTCCTGCTCCCCCAGCTGCTCGGCGAGCCGCTGATACTCCGCCACGGTGATGTCCCCCTGCGGTTCCTCGGTCAAAACCGGAAGCTCCAGCAACTTCGTCGCCCGACGGGTGGCCACACCATTGACCGTGCCGAAATAGGTCTTCGTGCTGTGGAAGATCCCCGCCAGGGCATAGTAGTCCTCGGTGGGGATGGGATCCGACTTGTGGTCGTGGCAACGGGCGCAGGACACGGTGAGCCCGAGGATCGCCTGGCTGGTGGCATCGATCTGTTCGTCGACGAGATCGGCCTCGAACTGCCGCGGGTTCTGCTGGTTGAGGCTCTTCGGCCCCATGGCGAGAAACCCGGTCGCGATGAGGTTCTCCTGCCAATCCTCGTCGGACTTCACCGGCAGGAGGTCCCCCGCGATCTGCTCCATGACGAACCGGTCGTAGGGTTTGTCCGCGTTAAACGAATCAATGACATAGTCCCGGTAGCGCCAGGCATTGGGGAAGGTCGTGTTCAGTTCTTTGCCAGTGGATTCTGCGTAGCGGGCCACGTCCAGCCAGTGGCGTCCCCACCGCTCGCCAAAATGCGGGCTGGCCAGCAGATCGTCGACCTCTGCACGGTAGGCTCCGGCCGGATCCACCTTCCACGCCTCGGCGAAATCTCGGATCTCTCCGTAGCTCGGTGGCAGTCCGATCAGGTCGAAATGGAGGCGGCGCAGCAGGACGTCCGGCGAGGCGTCCGGCGCGGGGCCGAGACCTGCCTCGTCCAAGCCGGCGAGGACATAGTGATCGACGTCCGTGACCGGCCAGTCCCCGTTTTTCACTCGCGGCGCGGGCGTCGCCACCGGAGGCTGAAACGCCCAGTGTTTCTTCCCCTCCTCGATGTCGATCTCGCTCTGCACGACGATCTCTTCGGGGACGCGCGGGTCGGGGGCACCCATTTCGATCCACTTGCGGATATCGCCGATGATCTCGTCCGGCAGCCTCTCCTTCGGGGGCATCTCGTAGTCCGGATCCTCGTAGGAAACCGCAAGGTAGAGGAGGCTCGCCCCGGCATCGCCCGGCACCAGGGCGGGGCCGCTGTCCCCGCCATGAACGAGGCCGTCCTTGTAGTCGACGCGCAGCCCCCCCTTGATCTTCTCCCCCTCGGCGTGGCACTCGTAGCAGTACTTCACCAGCACCGGCCGCACCCGCTCCTCGAAGAACTTTGCCTCTTCCGGAGCGAGTTCCTCCGCGACCGCGCCCACGGGTAGGGCTGCGACGAGAATGGCGAGCGCGCGCGTCATGGTTGCTCTGATGGAGATTCCGCTACGGGCCCGGGTCATTCGATCGGCTCGGGACGTTTCGGCGTCTCGCCGCCCGTGGTGTCCCCGCCGTCCGGCGACGTGCCGGGCCGCCTCCCCTGCCCCCCCTGTTGGAAGCGTTCGCGCAGGCGTCGGATCAGCTGCTCCTGCTCCGCCTTGTCCACAAAACCGTCGCCGTTCCCATCGATCATGTCGAAGCGTTCCTTCATCCGCTCGGGTGCTTCGTCTTTGCTGATCTTCCCATCGCCATCCGTATCCAACCGGGAGAGATCCGGCATCCCCGGCTGTCCGTCCCGGCCGGGCTGGCCGGGACGATCCGGCCGCCGGTCCCCTTCCGGCCGGCTTCCCGGGCGCCGCTCGTCGGTGACCGCCGGCCTGGCCACGAGTTCGTCCCCACTGACGGTGCCGTCCCCATTGCGATCCATTCGACGCAGCACGACCACCGCCATGTCGATCTCCGCCTGTTGCAGCGAGCCGTCACCATTGCGGTCGAGCGCCCGCATCAGTGGGGCCATCGGCTTGGCATCCGGCTTCTCTTCAACCTCAGTATCCTCCGCAAAAACGGGCGACACACAGGCGATCAACGGGAACAGAACGAGTGACTTTTTCATGATGGACTATTGAACCGCCCAACGGCGGAAAAGTCGTGGCCAGATGATCGCCCCCCGCGACCCAATCGGCCGACGCGTTGCCCCTCGTAGCAATTTCGAGGGTGGACGTTTGGTCTACGCGGACACGAACCTTGCAGGCAAGGCTTCGGGTTGGACAGGGACGCGCGGGAGACACACGTTTTCCCGGTGGACGATCGACTTGAGCGCAAATCTCTGGCGGTGCAGTTGGCGGATCGGATTGAGAGAGCCATCCGCTTGGGCGAGTGGACCGGCAGGCTCCCGGGGAACCGGACCCTGGCCGATCAGTTTGCCGTGAACCGGAAGACGTGCGTGGCGGCGATGAACGTGCTGGAGCAGCGCGGCCTGATCGGCACCGCGAAGGTCGGCAAGCGCCGCGTGATCCTACCAGTCGAGAGTCCCCCGACCACCGCCCGGAATTCAAAGGATCGCCTTCTCATCCTCTGCCCCACGTCCTCCCCGCTGAACTGGGGTGACGAGAGCCTCCTGCAAAGCTTCCGTGACGCCTGGGAGCGATCGAGGGGCCCCGCAGTCTGGGAGCGGGTAAACTTCGAGCGCTACCGGCGTCCCGCACCGCTGCTGGAGAAACTGATCGAGCGACACCACGCAGCCGCGCTCACGCTTTATGTGCCGCCGGGCACCTGGGGCGCCGAGGCCGCTGAACGCTTGCCCAGCTTCCAGGTCGGGGGCCTGCACGGAGACGGCCTGAAATTCAGCATGTGTTCGTTCTCCATCACGACGCACATCGAGAGGGTGACCCGACACCTGGTCAGCCTCGGACACCGGAGGATTCTCATTCCCGTCGGTTCGATCTCCGGTGGCTTCCGGAAGGCGTTCGTCACCGGGCTCTCCAAGGGGCTCGCGACCCCGCCGGGGGCGTTCGCCTTCGAGGACCTGTGCCCGAGCTTCCCGGAATCCATCCCCGACGTTTGGACGAGCTACTGGGAACGGGCATTCCGGAGCCTCCGACCAACGGCGGTCGTGGTCACCGAAGACGTCCACCTGCTGTCGCTCTATGGGTTCTGCGCCCACCACGGAATCCGGATTCCGGACGACGTTTCTATCATCAGTACCAACTACGAGCGGAGGTTCGAGTGGTGTCAGCCGAAGCCGACCATGCTGCGGTTCCCGAACCGGAAGGCACTCTCCCATTTCAACACCTGGCTCGCGGGCGACCTGAGGCCGATCGGCAAGCACTTCCTCGAGATGGATTTCGTCGAAGGGGAAAGCGTCGGCCCGGCACCGACCTAACCGACCGGGCGATGCCAAGGGGGCCATCGCCCGCTGCGAGGGACGCGATCCGGCGAACGCGACGGGATTCGTGGAACCTGGCACGTTCGTGCTGGGTGGCGGGTCGCACCCCGGGCAACCGGACCCTCTAGGGGGCCGGTATAAATCGGGTGCCGACGCTGGCGCGCCGGGGCAACCGTGCCTGAGTAAGCGCTGTTGCCTAGTCCATCCGATTCTTCATGTGCTTTGCCGCAGTAGCCCTCGTTCGGCATCGCTCTCTCCGCCGGCCCCATCGTTGCCTCTGCCGCAGTCGAATCCGAGCGAAGCGTGGCGGCACCCCCCGGGGAAGCCGGGAACCTCGCGCCCGAAGACAACCCCGTCCCCGTGCCGGGGCGGACGCCGCCTTTGGGAGGTTGTTAGGACGAAGCTCCCCGGGATTCGGCGCAGGGTCAGCTTCCCGCTCGCGCGTGACGGAATTGTGATGGTGTGCCGGATGATCTAGTCCGCAACCCGAACCAAACTCTACAAGATCGATCCCGCTATGCCAGAAGATGACCGCACCATCCAAGCTCCCGCGAAGGGTGCCCGAATCCAGCCATCGCTGTGGGTCGCCCTCGGCGTGTTCGTCGCCTACGTGATCGTCGTCAACGGGATCCAGTTTACGTCGGGGGTCCCCTACACCGAGTTTTTTGCCACCGCAGAGAACGCCTGGAAGTCGGCCATCGCCTCGCTGGCCGCGGGCTGCCTGCTGCTTCTCGCGTTCGCCCTCTGGGCGCGCTGGGACGGGTTCTGGCGCGACCCGGCCCCTCTGAAGATGACGAAAGTCATGTGGATCGCCCCGGTCGTCTTCGTCGTGATCATGGTAGCCCGCCTCGGGTTCAAATTGTCGAATGGCGTCCCGCCGGACCTGCTGGTGGCGATCGTCGTCGCCGGGGTTGGCGTGGGGTTTGCCGAGGAGGTGCTTTTCCGCGGCGTCGACCTCCGCGCCGTGCGGGCCAGCGGGCGCTCGGAGGCCTGGGCGATGCTCTGGTGCAGCCTCTGGTTCGGGATGATGCACGCCACGAACATCTTCGTCGGTTCCCCACCCGCCCTCGTCGCGGGCCAGGTGGTGTTGGCATCGCTCTCCGGGATGACCCTCTACCTCTTCCGCCGCTCGCGGGGATGGCTGCTGACCGGGATGATCGCCCACGGGATCTGGGACATCTCGACCTTCCTGCCGGCTCCCGAAGCCGGGGATTCCTACCTGCTCGCCGAGGCGGTCGCTTTCGGGCTCGCCCCCCTCGTCGCCATCATCTCGGGCATCGCCGCCTTCCGCCACGACCGCCACATCGCCATGGGATCCTCCGGCCCCGTCCCGACACGGGACCACGGCTGAGCCACGCCCACCGCCTTCGCCTTACATTCCACTCTCGATCCCGAACCTGTCATGGGTATTGCCCGGCGATCGCTCACCTTGCTCGCCACCGTCTTGACCACCGCCATCGCCGGGGGCGTCGATGCCCGGGGCGATGGGCGCCCGCTCTGGCTTCGCTACCCCGCCGTCTCACCCGATGGCGGGACGATCGCCTTTTGCCACGCGGGCCAGATCTGGAGGGTCGATGCCGCCGGCGGCGAAGCCAGCCCCCTGACCAGCGGCGAATTCTATAGCGTCCGCCCGGTCTGGTCACCCGACGGGAAGCAGATCGCCTTTTCCTCGACCGTGCACGGGAACCCCGACGTCTACGTGATGCCCGCGGAGGGTGGCGAGATCCGCCGCCTGACCTACCATTCGCAGATCGATGTCCCCTACGCGTTCTCCGGCGACGGCCGTCAGGTCTATTTCAACAGTCGCCGACTGGGGAGTGCGGACGCCCCGCACATCGATGCCTTCCTCGCTGCCGAGCAGCTGTTCCAAGTGCCCGCGGCGGGCGGGCGGCCGCGCTTGCTGGTGCCGACGCCCGCGCTGGAGGTCTCTACGAGCCCCGACGGCATGCAGCTTCTCTACGAGAACCACCCCACCTGGGAGAACGAGTTTCGCAAGGGTTCCAAGGGGGATGGGGCGCGTGACATCTGGCTCTACGACACGGCCAGCGGCCAGCACACCCGGCAGACGCACTCGGCCTCCGAGGACAGGGATGCCGTGTGGGCGCCGGACGGGAAGAGCTTCTATTTCCTGAGCGAGCGAGACGGGTCATTCAATATTTACCAGGCCGAGCTGGGATCGGCGGAAACCGCGAAGGCGGTGACGGACTACACCGAGCACCCGGTGCGTTTCGTCAGCGTGGCGGAGGACGGAACCCTCGTTTTCGGTTACGACGGGGAGATCTACCGGCGTCCGGCGGGGGCGAAAAGGGCGGAGCGCGTGCCGGTGACAGTCCGCCAAGGTTCGCTGGTGCAAGGGCCGTTCATCGCTCCGGTGAATGCCTACATCACCGAGCTCGCCGTCGCACCCGACGGCAAGGAAGTCGCCATCATCGCCCGCGGTGAGGTCTTCGTGGTTTCCGCGCTGACCGGGCTGGTCCGCCGCATCACCGACACGCCGGAGCACGAGGGTGGACTCAGCTACGGCCCCGAAGGGAAGACCCTCCTCTACGCCTGCGAGCGGGACGGCGACAGCGATATCTTCGAGGCGAGCCTGTCGCCGAATGCCCAGTCATTCCTCAATCCGGGCGCGATCGTCGAGACCAGGATCGTGGACACCGACGGCGACGCCCTGAAGCCCGCCTACTCGCCCGACGGGTCGCGCATCGCCTACTTCCAAAACCGGGACCGGCTGCAGGTCTTCAGCCGGGCGGACGGGACGACCGTCGAGCCGCTGCCCAAGGGGAGCTTCTACTCCTACACGGACGACGACCTAGAGTTCAGGTGGTCACCTGACGGGCGCTGGCTGACGACCATCCGCGGTAGCGGCGTTGCGCAGACCGATGTGATCATGCTGGACGCATCGGCCAAGGCCCCACCGATCAACATCTCCAACAGCGGCTACAACGACAAGATGCCAATGTTCTCCGCCGGGGGCAAAGTGGTGGTCTGGGCGAGCGGGCGCGACGGGCTGCGCACGGCCGACGCCAATGCCGCCCAACACGATTTCTACGCGGCCTTCCTGACCCGCGAACTCTACGACTCGTTCAAGCTCGCCCGCGACCCCCAGGCCGTCGCCACGCCCGCTGCCTCGCGACCTGGCGCCGATGCGGCCGGGGACGAGATGGGCGCGGCGCCGGCGTGGCAACCCCAGCTGAGCGGGCTGGCCCAGCGCACCGAGCGCCTCACGCCCTTCTCGGTCCGGCCGATCTTTTCGGAGGTCACCGCGGACGGCAGCGCGCTGATCCTGGTCGTCATCGAGATGCCGGGGCGGGCGGTCGGCTACCGGATCGACCTGCACACGCACGGCCTCGGCCAGCTCTTCGTCAAGCCGCTCACGACGGCGACCTACGCCATGGATCCGGCCGGGAAAACGCTCTACGGGATCGGGGCGGCGGGGCTCGAACGCATCGATCTGGCGACCGGCCAGAGTGGCACCATCCCCTTCACCGCCGAGATGGCCCTCGATCCGCGGGGGGAGATGGCCTACTACTTCCAGCACTTCTGGAAGCTCACCAAGAGCAAGTTCTACGTGCCGGACATGCAGGGGGTGGACTGGGATGCGGCGCGGGAGACCTACGCCAAGTTCCTTCCGCATATCCACGCCTGGGAGGACTATGCCGAGATGATGAGCGAGATGGCGGGCGAGCTGAACGCCAGCCACATGGGCTGTTTCTTCCGGCCGAAGCCGCCCTATGCGGACTCCACCGGATCCCTTGGAATCTACTACGACCACGGCCACCAAGGTGCGGGACAGATGCTCGCCGCGGTCCTTCCCGGCGGCCCCAGCGACCTGGCAGGGAGCGCCCTCCAGCCGGGCGCGGTCATCCGCTCGATCGATGGCGAACCGGTGGAAGCGACGACCAGCATCCACGCGCTGCTCGACGGCAAGGTCGGCGTCCCCGTGCAGCTTTCCGTCCTGCCCGCCGACGGATCGGACGCCACCGACGTGGTCGTCACCCCGGTCGATGGGGAAGGCGAGATCGCGCTGGCCTACGAGCACTGGGTCTCGCTGCGCAAGGAGATGGCCGGGGAGATGTCCGGCGGGCGCGTGGGCTACATCCACATCGGGAAGATGGAGGAGCCCGAATACCGCAGGGCCTTCAGCGAGGTCTTCGGGGAGATGGCCGACAAGGAGGCGCTGGTGGTGGACGTCCGCTTCAACGGTGGCGGCTTCCTCCACGACCAACTCGTGACCCTTTTCACCGGCGAGAGCACCGCCAACTTCACCGACCGCGACGGCCGGGTCGTGGGCATCATGCCAGGAACCCGCTGGACGAAGCCGACCGCCTGCCTGGCCGATGCCGCCAGCTACTCCGACGGGAGCATCTTCCCCCATATCTACAAGAGCTATGCCATCGGCCCGCTCGTGGGTGAGCGCACCCCCGGCACCGGCACCGCGGTATGGTGGATCGATGTCCTCAACCGGCAAGTCCGCTACGGCATCCCCCAGATCGGCGCGAAAGACACGGATGGCGACTGGTTCGAGAACCATCCGTCGGAACCCGATATCCTCATCCTCCGCGATCCTAACGCGATCTCCGAAGGGAGGGACCCCATGCTCGAGGGCGCGGTCAAGGCGCTCATGGAGAAGCTCGACTAGCGGGAGGGACTCCACCAATCAACCACTCCGAACACCCACCATCCACCGGCTCCATGAAACGAAACAGCATCTTCCTCGCGACATCGGTCGCCCTCCTGGCCCTCCCCGGCTGCGAGACATTGGAAAACGACTACCGTCCCGCAAGCAGCTACGAAAACCGTCACACCCCGCGGGTGACCGCCCTCACGAACGGCAGTTACTTCGTCGCCATGGGGACCGGAAAAACCGCCAGCTTCAATCGGTTCGGAGGGCTGATCGCCCAGTCCAATCTCTCGCCCTCCGAGCTTCGTGAGGCCCAGGATGCGGTGCACACCTACCGGCGGGAACAAAGCGGGAGTGACGAACACTCGCCTCCGGGAGGCTGGGGCGGGAGTGCCGGCGTCCCGGTCGTCAACCCGCGAGGCGACGGCAAACTAGAGGTCCAAATGCCTTCCGGCGGGGTGGTGCTCTACGACCGGTACGGCCGCATGATTCAGAAGGGGGCGACCGTTACCGGGCGAGATCTCTCCAGCGCGAACCGCGCGGTCCAGTCCTACCTGCGCGAACAGTAGTCCCCGATCGTGGCCCCGCCGCCCCCCGATCGCGCGCGCCGACGTTCGATGGGAGCACGGCAGGGATAATTCCTCCGCCATCGCCTCGGCCGGGCTGCCGCGACGCCGGGCCCGCCGGGCAACCCTGTCTCCGATGTCACCCGCTCAGGTCATCGAGCAGCGCCTTGGCCTCGGAAACGTCGGGGGTGCCGGCCTTTTCGGGGTGGCTGGCGTAGACCGCGGCGAGCTGTTCGCGCGCCTCGGCGCCCCTCCCGACCTCGGCCTGCCATCGGGCGAGACTCGTGGCGGTGCGCAGCTGCCACAGGCGGGCGTTTTGCCGGTGGGCGATGGCCGCCGAACTGCGGAAACATTCGGCGATCTCGGCCGCCGGGGAACGGTGTCGGACCATCAGGTCACCGCGGATCCGCAGGAGCTCGGCCATGCACCAGGACCGCCCGTCCCTCTCGGCGATCTCCAGTCCCTCGGCCACGTGCCCGAGCCCCTCGGCCACCCGGCCGGCGCGATCGCAAAGCTGCGCCATGATCCCGAGATAGAACGGCCGGAACGGCTCTTGGCCCACCGCCCCGACCTCGCCGAACGTCCGCGCCATCACCTCGACGCCCTCGACGGGATCGCCCTGCTCGCCGACGATCCAGCCGCGGAGGGCGTCACCCCACATCCCCGTGGGCACACCGTTTTCTTTTGATAGCTCGATGGCCGTCTCGAGCAGTTGGAGCGACTCTCGCGGTTCGCGGCGCAGGAGCCTGATCAAGGCTACCATGGTCTGGGTGGCGATCGAGGAGAGCGGGTGGGCCACGCGGGCGGCCAGAGCCAGCCCCGCGTCACACCTTTCCAGCGCCGAGTCGCCGTTCCCGAGGAGGCACTGGGAAATGGAGTAAAAGTTGCAGGCGCAGGTTCCGGGATCGTGCCCGCCGAAAAGGAACTTGTGTTGGGCGTGCCCATCCGGGTCGTAGATCGCCGACCCGGCAGCGGCGGTCGCGCAGGCGGACTCGAATTCGCCGAGGACGAAATGGGTCGTCCACGAAGCGTGGTTGGCCTGCAGCAGCTGCCCCGCGTCGCCGCTCTTTTCGGAGAGCCGCATCAGCTCGCGGGTGAAGCTCTTCGCCGGCCCGCTCGCCGGGTTCATCAGGCTGACCATCCAGAGCCCCCACTGCGCGATGAAGGCGTGGTTCCCATCGTCGATCTCGCGCGCCAGCTCGAGCGCCCGGCGGTAGGCAATCTCCACCCCCGGCGCCGCGAACCCCTTGGCCGCCATGTGCACGGGCGCCAGATGGATCTGCAGGGTCAGCTCCCGGCCCGCCCGTTCCGCGCTCGAAGGCAGGCTGCGGACGAGTTCGATCGCCTTGGAATAGTGATGGATCGCCTCCGCATTGGCGAATCGGAGGGCGGCGGTTTTCCCCGCACGCTCCCAGTAGGGAATGGCCCCATCGATCCGCTCCGCCCGGGTCAGGTGGTGGGCGATCACCTCCGGCTCCTCCGTGGTCGATGACGGGAACTCCCGCTCCAGCACATCGGCGATCCGGGCGTGGATTTCCCGCCGGCGGCCGCGGAGCAACGAGTTGTAGGCCGTGTCCTGCACCAGCGCGTGCTTGAAGGTGTAGACCGCCTCCGGCGGCTCGCCACGCACGAAGACGAGCCCGGCCGCCACCAGTTCCTCCAGGGCGCGCCGCACCCGGGCCGCGTCGTCTCCGCAGACCGCGGCAATCATCTCGTAGCCGAAGCGCCGACCGACGGCCGCCGCGATCTGCGCGACGTCGCGCCCGGCTTCGAGCCGCCCGAGCCGGGACTCGAGCGCGTCGTGGAGCGTCGTGGGGATGGCGATCTCCCCCCCGCCGGACTCGGCGGCCGCGCGGGTGAACTCCTCGATGAAGAGCGGAACGCCATCGGTCTTGCTCACGATCTGCTCGAGGGCTTGTGCCGGGAGTTTCGCTCCGTGCCCCTGAAGGTTCGCGAGGATGGCGGATTCCGCGCGGCCCAGCCGGTTGAGAGCGAGTTGGGTGACCGCGGCACGCCCCGCCCAAGGCACTCCGAATTCCGGGCGGTGGGTGACCAGCACGAGAACCCGGGTCTCCTGCAATTTCTCGACCAGCAGGTCGAGCAGCTCGCGCGTCGTGGGGTCGATCCAATGGGCGTCCTCGAGGACGAAAAGCACCGGAGATTGTGCGGCCAAGGCGGCGATGTGGGCGGCCAGCATCTCGATGGTCAGCTCTTTCAGCCGCTGGGGGGATACCGCGCGCGGCCGGTAGCGCTCCCCCATCGGCACCGCCACCAGTGCCGCGAGCAGCGGCACATCGTAGTCGCACTCCCGTCCGATCCGCCCGACGAGGCTTTCGAGCTTGTCCAGCCGGGCATCGGGCGAATCGGCCGCCTGGAACCCGGCCGAGCGCTCGATGCAATCGATCACGGGATAGAGCGCGCTGTTGATGTGGAACGGCGAGCACTGGTGAACCATCCTCAGGTGGGGCTCGTCCCCGATCCGCTCGACCAGGCCGTGCACGAGCCTCGACTTGCCGATCCCCGGCTCCCCGCTGATCAGGACGAGCTGGCCGGACTCGGAATGGATCCTCCGCCACCGCTTCCTGAGGATTTCCAGTTCCTCATCCCGCCCGACGAGCGCGCTGAGGCGCTCGTCCCGTGCCGCCGCGAAGCGGCTCTCGACGGGGCGCCGACCGCGGACGGTGACGTAGGCCTGCGGCTCGGGAAACCCCTTCAGCACGCGGACGCCTTCCGCGCCAAATTCAAACCCGCCTCCCGCGAGCTGCTTGGTCAGCCTGTCGACCACCACGGTGTCCGGCTCGGCGAGCGCCTGGAGCCGCGCCGCCAAGTTGGGTGTCTCGCCGGTGACCGCGGCCTCCTGGGCGGCCACTTTCCCGATCAGGTTTCCGACCACCACCTCCCCGGTCGCGACACCGATCCTCACCGGTGGGCAGCGGGCGGGGTCGGCCCGCGCCCGCCGGGCACCCGCCGCCCGGATGATATCGAGACCCGCGTGGACGGCGCGCTCGGCGTCGTTCTCGTGCGCCTCCGGATAGCCGAAATAGGCCAGCACGCCATCCCCCATCAGCTTGGCCACGAAGCCTCCATAGCGGCTGATCTCCCGGGTGCAGGCGTCTTGGAACTCCCGCAAGACGGCCAGCATGTCCTCGGGGTCCACCTGCGCCGCCAGGGCCGACGAACCCACGAGATCGCAAAACATGACGGTGAGCTGGCCCCGCTCGGCGCCGCCCGGGGATCCCCCGTCGGCCGCCCCCGCGGAACCTTCGTCGCCCGGCGCCGGCTCATCGCCCCGGAGGTTGGCCAGCGCCAACCGTAGCCGCCGGCGGGCGCCCAGCGACAGCCCCATC
>CAZKYJ010000013.1:16594-19730 GCA_964556355.1 uncultured Verrucomicrobiales bacterium
CTCTTTGAGCTCCTCCTCGGACAGGTGGGGAAGGACATCGAAATCGATGTCGTTCTCGGCCAGCACGCTTTGGAAACGACCCAGGCCGATCGATTCGAGCCATTCCGCGAATTTCATTGCCATTGGCGCGCCGGTGCCGGCGCCCTGCCCTTTCCTTAGGCCGAACCGACCGGGGCGTCTACCGGAAAGGAAAGCGGCCGCCCTAAAGCTGGCTCTCCACGGGCAAGAGGCCGACGATAAAGGCCACCGCCCGCTTGCTCCACTTGGCCGGCGGCCGGCGACCTGCCTCCTCGCCGGCCCGCCAGACGAGACGCCCGCCCTCGTCGACCGTCACGGACCAGGCGCTCTCGGGTCCGGCGATCTCCTTCAGCAGGGCAAAGAGCTCTTCGGAGATTTCGTGCGAGTCGATCAGCAGCCCGCTCTCGGTATTGATCCGCATCGCCCGCGGGTCGAGGTTCATCGACCCGACAAAACAGCGCGAACGGTCACCGACGATGGCCTTGGCGTGCAGGTTGACCGCATCGGCCATCACCGGCGGCGTATCGACCAAGGCCCGGAGGCTCTCGGCGGGCTGGTCTTTCAATTCGAACAGCAGCACCCCGCTGTCCAGAAGCGGCCGTCGTTTTTTCACGTAGTGCCCGTGGGCGGCCGCTTGGTTGTTGGCGGCCAGCGAGGGGGCCAGCACCCCGACCCGGATACCGTGCTCCCGGGCGGCAGCCAGCCGCCCGATCGCCGTCTCCGAGGGGATCAGGTAGGGGGTCACGAAAACGACCTCACCTTTCTGGCTGTTCGTCATCTCCCGGATCTCCGTGACCACCCGGCGCTCATCCTTTTCGCGATCGGGGTCATCTTGGAGGAAGGTCGCCCGACCCTCGACCATCCGGTCCCGCAGCCCCGACAACTCCCGCTCCCACGAGGCCGGCTCGATCGGAAACGACCGCAGGCGCGTTTCCCGTTCGGCCTCGAGTTGCGCCGCCATCTCCGCCCGCATCGTGGCGACGTCCTCCTCCTGGCCGCGGCGGGAGAGCTCGCCCCCAGGATACGCGGCCGCCGAGTTCCAGAACAAATCAAAGCCGTCGGAGACGTCCGCCACCACCGGACCGGCAGCGAGAACGTCGAGATCGAAGAAGTTATAGTCCTCGTCGAGGCCAAAATAGTGGTCGGCGATGTTGCGCCCGCCCACGATGCTCAAGCTGCGGTCGGCGGTGAAGGTCTTGTTGTGCATCCTCCGGTTGAGCTCGGCAAAGTTGAAGAGGAACTCCCAGGCCGAGCCCAACGGGTTGCCCCGCAAGGTGGTCGGATTGAAAATCCGGATATCGAGGTTGGGATGGTGGCGACAGATGGCCGCGATGCGGCTTTCGTCCCCTTGGAAGAGGAAGTCGTCCACCAAGATCCGCACCCGCACCCCACGGTCTGCCGCCCTGAGCACCCGGTAGAACAGCAGGCGGCCAGAGGATCCCGGATGCCAGAGGTAGAGCTGGATGTCGATTGACGAGCGTGCCGAATCGACGAGCGCCAGCCGCCAGTCCAGGGCCTCCTTGTTGCTGGGAAGCAAGAGCAGCGACGAGTCCGCCGCCGCCCTCTCCGACGCCAGCCCTCGTGCCGCCGTCACCAGGGGGCCGGCCTCGGGAGCCGGCAGGGATTTTGTGACAGGCTTCCGAACCACCTCGGGCAGGGTGGCGCAGCTATTCAGGAGTGCAATGGCAGCGCCGATGCTAAGGAGCCCGCGGTTCATAGGATGGAGGGTGGTCTCCGACGGCTGCGAATGCAACCCGGGTCTGCCGTGTTCGTCCGCGACGACCTCCGCCACCATGACGGCGGGGGAGCCGCCGAAGACACCGTGCGAACGCGACCGGCCGGAACGGCGCCCCTTCACGAGCCGTCCGTGGCGCAGTGGCAGTCGAGGCATCCATGCGTGGCGCAGACGCCACAGGTGGCCTCGAGCAGATCCCGGAGTCGGCGCCGCGCCCGATGGTGCTGGACGGTGACCGCGTTGGCGTTCGCACCCCGCTCGGAGGCCAGGTCGACCGCCCGCTCGCCCCCGAGATCGATCCGCGTGATGAGTTCCGCATACGCCGCGGGGAGCTCGGGCAACAGGCGCTCGAAGCAGGCGCACAAGACCCGCTCTTCCTCGGGGTCAGCCGGGGCGTCGAGTTCGTGGCCCAACTTTTCGAGCGCCCGGTGTCGGGCGTCACGTCGCCGGTAGAGGTCGATGATCGTCCGCCGGAGAATTCGGTAGAACCATGGGACGACCGCCTCCCCGGAGGGTTGGCGCTCGGCCGTGACGGCTTTCAGCAGGCTGTCTTGCACCGCGTCCCGCGCCAGTTCGCTATCGCCGAGACGGTTCCGCGCGAAACCGGTGAAGGCATCGAGGTTGGCCAAGAGGGTTTCGGTGATTTCCGCCATGGTTGTGGGCATCAGGTTATTCTCCCAGTGTCTGCATCGGGGGTGTAATGGTCGGGAGGGTCGTGCGTTGGCACCCGTGAAAGGCAAGCATCCGATGAACAAAGACGAACTTCACTCCACCGGCAATCCGGCGCCCTCCTGCCACCCCCACCAGACTCCCCCAGAGGAGCCACCGACCGAGGCTCCGGAGGGGAGGAACTGCTGTCACGGTGGCGGGTCGGCACCGGAAGGCGGCCACCACCACCATCACGACGGCACGGTCGATCCCGCCGCCGGCGCGAAGTATTTCTGTCCGATGTGTCCGGGCGTCGAAAGCGACGAACCGGGCGACTGCCCGATGTGCGGCATGGCGCTGGCGCGCAACCCGCTCTGGAAACCGGATGAACGGGTCCTCTTCACCTGCCCGATGCACCCGGAAATCGAGCAGGATCATCCCGGAGATTGCCCGAAGTGCGGGATGCCCCTGGAGCCCAAGACCGTCGCCGCCGAGGCCGGGGACGCCGGGGAAGGCGCCGAGGTCCGCGCGCTGTCCCGGAAGTTCTGGATCGCCCTCTCCCTGACCATCCCGGTTTTCCTGCTGGCGATGGGCCAGATGGTTCCTGGCATGGAGGCGCTGGTGCCGAAGCGGATTTCGAAATGGATCGAGTTCGCCCTGACCACGCCGGTCGTTTTCTGGGCCGGGGGAATCTTTTTCGCGCGGGGATGGAGATCCGTGGTCAATCGCAGCCCG